>NZ_LNCE01000026.1:0-34255 GCF_001445815.1 Janthinobacterium sp. Ant5-2-1
CTGCACGCAGATGATTCTGTATCCCAAATAAATCGACACCCTAAATCAACTGCTGGGGTCAGACCCGGCGGGTCTGACCCCGGATTTTTGCTTTCGGGTTAGATTTTCACCCAGTTACCTTTATACAAAATCGGCCCCGTCGGTCCGTCCGGATTCGGCGAACCGCCTTTCGGCTCCAGGGTGACGGCCAGCAAGGCCACGTCGTTGCCGATGGCGCGCTGGGACAAGGCCAGTTTCACGTTGCCCTTGTCGGCCAATAAACCCAGGGAGCGCGGGTTGCCGCTCTTCGGCACGGCCCACAGTTCCAGGTCCTTATCGCTCGGTACGGGCGCGTTGCCGACCATGCGCACCTCAAGGGCGCCGTGGCGGCTGTCGGCCGTCAGCAGCAGGGCCGTTTGCGCCTTCTCGTCCGTCAGGCTGGCCACATAGCTGATTTGCGGCGCATCCATCACGCGCGTGGCCACGACGATGACCAGCAGCGCGGCGATGGCGCTCGACGTCATGCCCAGCGAACGCCAGAACGACAGCGAATCGCGCAACCACGACCAGCCGCCCTGCGGCTTCAGGTGCAGGCGCTGTTCGATCTGCTGCCACACGCGCTTGGGCGGCGCCACGGGCGTGGCAAATTCCGCCATCGGTTCCAGGCGCTGGCGCCATTCGGCCGTGATATTGCGCAAGTCGGCGTCGTTGTGCAGCCAGCCTTCGAAACGCCGCCGCGCGCCCCCTTTCAGCGTGCCCAGCACGTATTCGGACGCCAGTTTCTGGCGCAGGGTGTCATTGCCGCGGATATTCATGATGCCTCCCGTTTCGCCAGACACGTGCGCAGCCGTTCCAGGCTGCGGCGTATCCAGGTCTTCACGGTGCCGATCGGCAGCGACATCTGCTGCGCCACTTCGCTGTGCGACAGGTCATGATAGAACGCCAGGGCGACCACCTGCCGGTGCAGCCCTTCCAGGGCGGACATGCAAAACGCCAGCGCCTTGGCGTCACCGCTCAGTTGCAGTGACTCGATCGGCGTGGCCTGGGGGTCTCGGAGTGCATTCATGACTTCGCTATCAAACTGTTCGGCATCGATTTCCACGGTATCGTCGCTGCGCCGCAGCATATCGAACGCCTTGTTGCGCACGATGGTGGCCATCCAGGTCATCGGCGCCGCCAGATGGCTTTGATACGTGGCGGCGTTGTTCCAGATGGCGACGAAACCCTCTTGCAAGGCTTCTTCTGCGAGCTCTTGCTTATGCAATATACGCAGCGCGAAGCCAAACAGTTTCGATGAGGTGGAGTTATATAGCTGGCGGAACGCGGTGGCGTCCTTGTTGCCGGTGGCGAGCAGCCAGGTTTTCAGTTGCTGCGGGTCGAGCGATTGAGCGGCTAGGGGCACGGCTGGCCTTCACAAGGTGAGTGGGATCACGCCTGGGAAGGTTATAACAGGTTGATAACACTTGGCAACAAGGTTTTGTGCGGTGCCGAGCCTTAGCCGGCGATAGCAGATTCAAGCAGCTTGTGCAGTTCGGCGAATTCCGGCTTGCCCACGTAGCGCTTGAGGATCTTGCCCTGCTTGTCGAGCACGAAGGTGGTGGGCGTGAGGGCCACGTCGCCATACGCCTTGGCCGCCTCGCCCGTCACGTCGAGCGCCACCTTGAACGGCAGCTGGCGCGTTTCGGCGAAGTTCAGCACGTAGTTGGCCGGATCGTATTTCATGGCCACGGCCACGAATTCCAGTCCCTGCCCCTTGTACTTGTTGTAGGTGTCGACCATGTCCGGCATTTCCGCCACGCAGGTGGTGCACGAGGTGGCCCAGAAATTGACCATCACGACCTTGCCGCGCAGGCTCGCCGACGTGATTTTTTCGCCATGGATGCCGTGGAAGGTCACGTCCGGCGCGCTTTGCTTGTCATTGAGCGACAGATAGCCTGCCGCCGCCACGCCCGCCACGAGGACGGCGATCAGGGCTGGCTTGATCCAGGACTTGCTTGTGGATGGCGAAGTTGACATGGTTTTCATTTGAAAAGCGCGACGATGCGGCCATTATAGCCGTATCGCCGCATCAAAGCCGTAGGTCAAACGGAGGCGGCGTTCGGAGGCGGCGCTTATTGCTGCGCCGTGTCGCCGGTGCTGGTAGTGCGTGCTGGCGCCGGCTCGGGCTGCAATTGCTTCAGTTCCGCTTCCGAAATGTAGTCGAACAGCTTGACCACTTTCTGCACGCCGCCCACGCCGCGCGCCACGTCGGCCGCGACCGTGCCTTCGCGCTGGGTGACCCGGCCCATCAGGAAGACGGTGGCGTTTTCCGTGACGACCTTGAACGAGGCGGCCGAGATGGTTTTCATGTCGACCAGGCTGGCCTTGACCTTGGTGGTGATCAGCGCGTCGTTCGAGCGCGAGGTGTAGCTGGCCGGACCGGCGATGATCAATTCATTGGCCACCGATTCCACGCCTTCGATATTGCGCACTTCGCGCTCGACGGCATTTTTCATCGCCTCGTCGCGCACTTCGCCCGTCAGCAGGACGCGGCGGTTGAAGCTGGTGACGTTGACGTGGCCCACGTCGCCGACGATGGAGGGGATGCGCGACTCGCCTTTGAGGGCGATCGACTTGTCTTCGGTCTGGGCGCCCAGGGTGCGGCGGTCCGCTGCGGCAACGCCGCCCATCACCGCGCCGCCGACCATCAATTCGATGCAGCCGGTGAGCGAGGTAAGCATGGCGCCGCACAGCAGTGCGGTGGCCAGCGGGCGTTGTACGCGTTTCCAGCCTGGGCCAGTACCGAATTTAGTCATTCACGTCTCCTCCGAATAGCGCGACATCGATGCCGTCGCAGATGCAATGTATGGTGGTCAGGTGGACTTCCTGGATGCGCGCCGTGCGCTCGGCCGGCACGCAGATATGCACGTCGGCGTCCGTCAGCATCTTGCCGATGGCGCCGCCGTCCTTGCCCGTCAGCGCCACGACGCGCATTTCGCGCTCGAGCGCCGCTTCCACGGCGGCCATCACGTTGGCCGAATTGCCCGACGTGGAGATGGCCAGCAGGATATCGCCGGCTTGGCCGAAGGCCTGCACCTGCTTCGAGAAGATCTCGCGGTAGCTGTAGTCGTTGGCCACGGCCGTCAGGATCGACGTATCCGTCGTCAGCGCCAGGGCCGGCAGGGGAAAGCGCTCGCGTTCGAAGCGCCCGACCAGCTCGGCCGCGAAATGCTGGCAGTCGGCGGCGGAACCGCCGTTGCCGCAGGCGAGGATCTTGTTGCCGTTGGACAATGCATAAAACATCAGGTCGATCGCCTGCGCAATGGGTTGCGCCAGTACGGTGGCGGCCTGGATCTTGAGTTCGGCACTTTCGTGGAAGTGCGAGAGGATGCGTTGATTATTCATAGTCTGCCGATTATAGTGCAGGCGCGCGGCATGGCGGACAAGCACTGTTAAAAATGCTTACATATCGAGGATGTTCTTCAGCCAGCTGATGCGCCCGCCATCGATGGCCAGCGCGTCGAAACGGCAGGGCGGCACGGTTTTTTGCCCCAGCAGCCAGGTTTGCGCGGCCACCGTCATGCGCCGCTGCTTGGCTGGGGTGATGCTGGCCAGGGCGCCGCCGAAGGCCGCACTGCTGCGTAGCCGTACTTCGACGAAGACGACCGATGCGCCATCGCGCATGATCAGGTCCAGTTCGCCGCCCTTGCACAGATAGTTACGCTCCAGCAGCACCAGGCCTTGCAGCAGCAGATACGCGAGCGCATCGTCTTCCCCTTGCCGTCCCCGTGCCTGTTTATTCTGGAAAGGCAGGGGTGGCATGGCGTATCCTTATTGGGCCGGCGGCACGGCGACAGGCGCCGGCGCGGCCGGTGGCCAGGTGCCCAGCACGCCCTGCTGATAGGTGGCGGCCTGTTCCGTGCGCTCGAACACGCTTTGATCATTCTCGAAGCGCACGGCCAGACGGCCCGTCACGCCATCGAGGGTAAATGGCGCGTTCGGCCGCAGCGCCACTTCGCGCGCCACGCGGAAGGCATCGATGCCCAGCGCGTACAGACGTTCCATGTCGGCCGTCAGGCGGCGTTCGGCAGGCTGTTCCGGCTGTGGATACACCATCACTTGCGGATGGTCGCGCTGCACTTGCCATGGCAGGTCCAGCAGGCGCGCGCCGTCGAGTTCGGGGCCGCTGGCGCCGCGCCCGGCGCCGGGATTCAGTGACGAGGTGCCATACAGGGGCAAATCGCCGCCGATGGCTACGCGCAGCTGGCGCGCCTGGTCGGCGTCGAGCGCGGCAAACAGCAGGCCCGGCGGCGTGGCGGCCAGGCGCGCGCGCAGCTGCACCAGTTCCGCATCGCTCAGGTAGCCATTCGTGGCCGTCAAGTCCATCGTCTCGATCTTGCCGCCCTGGCGCAGCCATTCCTGCTTGAAGGCGGCGCTGATGCGGCGCTGCGAGGGCGAACCGGCCGACAGGATCAGCGCGCTGGCGCCCGGCTGTTCGCTGGCGGCCCAGGCGGCGACCTGGCGTGCTTCCGCCTCGATCGACAGGCCCATCACCAGCAGCTTGGCCGGCAGGCGCGCCTCGCCGCGGTTGTCCGGGTGGTTCAGGGCGATCGTCGGCTTGCGTACCAGGTCGCTATTCGCCACGGCCGTGACGGCCGAGCGCGACAAAGGACCGACGACGATGTCCTGCTCTTCCTGTGCTTGCGCAAATTTGTTCAGCACGTCGCTGCTGCCGTCGCCCGTATCGATCACCGTCACTTCAAAGCCGCTGCGGTCGCGTTCGTACGCGGCCATGAAGCCGGCGCGCAGCAATTCGGCGGCCGGCCCCAGGGAAGCGGAGCGCAGCGGCAGCAGCAGGCCGATGTGGTGGACCTTGCCGTCGGACGGCGCCGGCGCCGTGGCGGCCGGCATGTCTTGCGGCGTGCCGGTGGCCGGCTTGGTGTTGATGGGCGCCAACGGGGCGCCGTTGCCGTCGTAGGCGGTAATATCGGGCACAGCCACGGCAAACGTCACAGGTTCGGGTGCGGGCGGCTTGGGCGGCACGGGCGGAGGCAGCGGCTTCGGTGGCGGTAGCGCCCTTGTGTTAGATTCAATAGGCGCGCACAATTGCCCGGGCGCGTCGCAAGGCGTGCTGCAAGCGCTCAGCATGCCGGTCGCGGCACAAACAAGCAGTAACTTCACACTATTAGCAAGCATTTAACCTCCAAAATGACCGTACAAGAAATCAGTTCCATCGCCAGCCTGCCCATCATGACAGAGGCGGCGCACCAGGTCTATCCTATCGCAACATTGTATATAGTGGCCACGCCGATCGGTAATGTGACCGATATCAGCCTGCGCGCGCTGCATTTGCTGAGCCTTGCCGATGCCGTCGCCTGTGAAGATACGCGCAACACGGCGCACCTGCTGACGCGCTTTGGCTTGAACAAGCCTCTGATTGCGGCGCATCAACATAACGAACGCGAAGTGGCGCAGACCCTGATCGCCCGCCTGCACGCCGGCGAGCGCATCGCCCTCGTTTCCGACGCGGGCACGCCCGCCGTGTCCGACCCCGGCGCGCGCATCGTCGACGCCGTGCGCGCGGCCGGCCTGCGCGTGCTGCCCCTGCCCGGCCCGTCAGCGGCGATCACCGCCATTTCCGCCAGCGGCCTGTTGAACGACCAGTTCTACTTTGTCGGCTTCCTGCCAGCCAAGGCCAAGCAGCGTGAAAACATGCTGCACAGCTTGCGCGGCGTGACGGCGACGATGGTGTTTTATGAGGCGCCGCACCGCATCCTCGATTGCGCTACGGCCCTGGTGGAAGCGTTCGAACCGACGCGCCAGGTGGTGTTCGCGCGCGAGCTGACGAAACTGTTCGAGGAAATCCACCGCTGTCCCCTGTCCGAAGCGGAAAGCTGGATCCGCGCCGACGCGCACCGCGAAAAGGGAGAATTCGTCGTCCTGCTGGAAGGGGCGACGGAAGCGCAGGACGCGGAAGACGTGGAAGCGGAGCGCATTCTGAACATCTTGCTGGCCGAATGCAGCGTCAAGCAGGCGGCGAATCTGACGGCGCAGATCACGGGCCGCAAGAAAAACGCCTTGTATGAGCGGGCCTTGCAGTTGAAGGGGCAGGAATAAAGTGACCGCGAAATACCCAGATTGGGTATGGTCGTACCCAATCTGGGTATGTTGTCAGGCTCACCACTTGCAGCCGCTATCCTTCTTGTCCAACAACATCAACACGGGCGCCAGCAAGCCTGCGCCTGAGTAGGCGGTGCGGCAATCGCCGCGCTTGCCTTGCGCGATGTCGCGCGCCAGCTGGGTTTCCGTTTGCAGCGGCTTGTCGGGAATTTGCCCCACGGCCGTGCCCACCTTGGATGGATCGCGCTCGCCCGCCATCTTGCGCGCCGTCCTCCTGGCCGCTTCCATGTCGAATTTCGGGGTTTCTTGCGTGATGGTATCGGGACTGGCCGCCGGCGTGGCCGGTGATGCCGGCACGACCGTGATGGCTTGCGGGGTCGATGCTGGCGCCGTGGCCGCCGCCGGCGTTTCCCGGGCAGTGGCGAGTTTCGGCTTGCTGATGGGCTTGGGCTCGCGCTTCGGCTTGACGACTTCGACGGGCGGCGGGGGCGGCCTGGCGGCCAGCGGACGTATCCACACGGCGATCGACTCCACGCGCGGGGCCGTGTCCGGTGGCGCTGCTGGCTGCACGTGGCGCCACAGAGTGATCAAGGCGCCATGCAGCAGCAAGGACACGGCGATGCCCAGCACGATGCCGCGGCGGTTCGGCACGGGCTGGCCGCCGCCGCTTCTTTCTATCCTGAACTCCATTGCCGTCGTCGCCTTCATGTCTGATCGGGAAAACTTGCCAAGCCAGTGTCGCATATTTCCGGCATGTTGAAAAATACATGGGTCTTAGTGCCGCGCGTAAATAATTTACACAGAGTTTCACCTGACCCTTGACCGAAGTCGATACGGCCTGTATTATCTTGGTCTTCGGAGTGTGGCGCAGCCCGGTAGCGCACCTGGTTTGGGACCAGGGGGTCCAAGGTTCGAATCCTTGTACTCCGACCAAATTTGTAGAAAAAAA
Source organism: Janthinobacterium sp. Ant5-2-1 (assembly GCF_001445815.1). Classification (NCBI taxonomy): domain Bacteria; kingdom Pseudomonadati; phylum Pseudomonadota; class Betaproteobacteria; order Burkholderiales; family Oxalobacteraceae; genus Janthinobacterium; species Janthinobacterium sp. Ant5-2-1. The sequence continues at coordinate 7,028 of NZ_LNCE01000026.1, forward strand.
CCCAAGAGTTTAGGCTCTTGGGTTTTTTTTCGTCCGTACGGTCGGGATCGGCCGGGGTAGGTCGGGTTAGCGCGCAGCGCGTAACCCGACAACAGTGTTGACCCTGGCCCTGGTGGCGTCGGATTACGCGCGGCCTTGCCGCGCTAGTCCGACCTACGCTCAAACAGCGGCGCGCTTCGCCGCAATGGCGTTGCCGGCGCGGCTCGACCCCTTGCGCCCCAGCTGCTGCGAGATGAACTGCCCCGCGTCCACCACCAGGTCCAGGTCGATGCCGGTGGCGATCCCCAGCCCCTGCATCATGTACAGCACGTCCTCGGTGGCCACGTTGCCGGTGGCGCCCTTGGCGTACGGGCAGCCGCCCAGGCCGGACACGGACGAGTGATAGATGGCGATGCCCGTTTCCAGGCTGGCGTAGATATTCGCCAGCGCCTGGCCATAGGTATCGTGGAAGTGGCCGGACAGCCCGTCCACGTGAAAGGCGGCAATCGCGCGCTCCATCACCGCCTGCGTCTTGCGCGGCGTGGCCACGCCGATGGTGTCGGCGATGTCGATCTCGTCGCAACCGAGGTCGCGCATGCGGCCCACCACGTCGGCCACGGCGTCCAGCGGCACGTCTCCCTGGTAGGGGCAGCCGAAAGCGCAGCTGATGCTGCCGCGCAGGCGCAGGCCGTGTTCCTTGGCCGCTTTCGCCACGCCTTCGAAGCGGGCGATCGATTCGGCGATCGAGCAGTTGATGTTCTTTTGCGAGAAGGCCTCGGACGCAGAACCGAAGATCACCACTTCATCGGCCTTCGCCGCCAGCGCTGCGTCAAAGCCTTGCATGTTCGGCGTCAGCGCCGAATAAATCGTGCCGGCGCGGCGCGCGATCTTTTCCATCACTTCCGCGCTGGTGGCCATCTGCGGCACCCATTTCGGCGAGACGAACGACGCCGCCTCGATATTGGCGAAGCCGGCCTGCGTCAGGCGGTCGACCAGTTCGATCTTGACGGCGGCGCTGATGGTTTCCTTTTCGTTTTGCAGGCCGTCGCGCGGGCCCACTTCGACGATCTTGACCTGCTTGGGCAGACTGGTAGTAGGGTTCATCTCAATATCCTTGCAAACGGTTGACGATGCCGGCGACGACTTCTCCGGCTTGCAGGCGGCGCATCTTGGCGGCGATCTGCGCCACGCTTTCGCGGCGCAGGGTGGCGGCTGAAATATGCGGCGTGATGGTGATGCGCGGTTCTTGCCAGAACGGGTGCTGCTGCGGCAGCGGCTCGTTGCGGAACACGTCAAGTGTCGCGCCGGCGATATGCCCTGAGCGGATCAGCGTCAGCAAATCTGGTTCGGCGATATGCGCGCCGCGCGCCACGTTGATGACGTAGGCGCCTGGCAGCAGCATCGACAGGCGGGTGCGGTCGAGCAGGTTGTGCGTGTCGGGCGTGAGCGGCAGCATGCACACGAGCACGCGCGTACCGCGCAAAAATGCTTCGAGCCCCTCTTCGCCTGCATAGCATTGCACGCCATCGGCATGTTTTGGGCTGCGGCTCCATCCGCGCAGCGGGAATTCGAACTGCGCCAGCGCTTGCAGCACGCGCGTGCCCAGCACGCCCATGCCCAGCACGCCGACGGGGAAATCCGTCTTGTCGAAGGCAGGCAGCGGCTGCCAGATGCCGGCGCGGCCCTGCGCCTCGTAATCGTCGAAACGGCGGAAGTGGCGCAGCACGGCGTGGCTTACATATTCGGCCATTTGCACGCCCATGCCCGCGTCATCGAGACGGACCAGCGGCACATGGGCCGGCAGCGCGTCGCCAAACTTCAACAGCGCGTCGACGCCGGCGCCCGTGTTGAAAATGGCCTTGACGTTCGCCAGTTCGGGCAGCATGGCGGCGGGCGGCTGCCACACGACGGCGTAGTCGCATGGTTCAACCGCTTCGCCTTCGCGCCAGAAGATAATGTCGGCTTCGGGCAGCAAGCCGCGCAAGTCGCTGATCCACGCCGCTTCCTTGCCGTCCGAACGTTGTAACAGGATGCGCATGTGCTTACCTTTATGCGGCAGCCTTGAAGGCCAGCAGCGGCGCACCATCGGCCACCTGGTCGCCGACCGCATACAGCACGTCTTCCACCAGACCGTCGTGCGGCGCGGCGATCGTGTGCTCCATCTTCATCGCTTCCATGATGACCAAAGGCTCGCCCTTCTTGACGTCCTGGCCCTTGTTCACCAGTACGGCGACGACCTTGCCCGGCATCGGCGCCGTCAGTCGCCCGCCCTCCGCTTCCACTTCGCCCGCATGCGCCATCGGATCGTTGTAGTGCAGGGTGTGGTGCAAGCCGTTGGTAAATACGTGGAACTGCTCACCGTCGCGCAGCACGGTGCCATGTACGGCACGCTCGCCCAGCTTGATGTGCAGCTCGTTGCCTGTGTGCGCCGTCAGGCTCAAGGGATGGCCGTTGAACAGCCAGCCATCCGTCTTGTAGGCAACGCGTGCCGCGTAGGCCTTGCCCTCGCCGGCCAAGGTGAATTCATCGGCGAACGACAGGCTGCGACCCAGGGTGCTGTTCAGACGCCAGCCCAGGGCATTGCCCCACGGGTCGGCGCGGTGGGCCGATTGCGTTTCGGCCGCCGCTTTTTCTTCCAGCAGCAGGGCGACGGACGCCAGTGCTAGGGCCGTGTCGGGCGCCGCCTGCAGGGCGGGGAACAGCGACGCTTGATTGCGCTCGATGAGGCCCGTATCGAGATCGGCGCTGGCAAATGCCTGGCCTTCGACGAGGCGTTTCAAAAAGGCGATATTGCTGGCCAGGCCGACGATCTGGTAGTCGGACAGCGCCTGCGCCATGCGTGCCAGCGCTTCGCGACGGTCCGCGCCCCAGACAATCAGCTTGGCGATCATCGGGTCATAGAATGGCGAGATCGCATCGCCTTCGCGCACGCCCGAATCGATGCGCACGGCGGCGGGAACTGTCGTGCCACCGAGCTCGAACGTGACGGCCGACGGCGACTGCATGTGGCGCAGGGTGCCGATCGATGGCAGGAAACCCTTCTCCGGATTTTCCGCATAGATGCGCGCTTCGATGGCGTGGCCGTGGATCGTCAGTTCATTTTGTTTTTTCGGCAGCGGTTCGCCAAAGGCGACGCGCAGCTGCCATTCCACCAGGTCGGTGCCGGTGATCATTTCCGTCACCGGGTGTTCCACCTGCAGGCGCGTGTTCATCTCCATGAAGTAGAACGAGCCATCCTGGTTGGCGATGAATTCCACCGTGCCCGCACCGACATAGCCGACGGCCTTGGCGGCGGCGACGGCTGCTTCGCCCATGGCGGCGCGGCGCTCGGCAGACATGCCCGGCGCCGGTGCTTCTTCCAGCACTTTCTGGTGACGGCGCTGCACCGAGCAATCGCGCTCGAACAAATAAATGCAGTTGCCCAGGGTATCGGCAAACACCTGGATTTCGATATGCCGCGGACGCGACAGGTATTTTTCGGCCAGCACCTTGTCGTCGCCGAAAGAGCTGATCGCTTCGCGCTTGCACGAGGCCAGCGCGGCCTTGAAATCATCGGAATGCTCGATGACGCGCATGCCCTTGCCACCGCCACCGGCCGAGGCCTTCAGCAGGACGGGGTAGCCGATCTTGTCGGCCTGCCCATGCAGGAAGTCCGCATCCTGTTCTTCGCCGTGGTAGCCGGGCACCAGCGGCACATTGGCTTTTTCCATCAGCGACTTGGCGGCCGACTTCGAACCCATGGCGCGCATGGCCGATGCCGGCGGACCGATGAAGACGAGGCCCGCTGCCTGACAGGCGTCGGCGAAGTCGGCGTTCTCGGAGAGGAAACCATAGCCGGGGTGGATCGCCTGCGCACCTGTCGCCAGCGCCACGGCGATGATCTTGTCGCCGCACAGATAGCTTTCCTTGGCCGGCGCGGGGCCGATCAAGACGGCTTCGTCGCACACGGCGACGTGCTTGGCATTGGCGTCCGCTTCCGAATACACGGCGACGGTCTGGATGCCCATGCGGCGCGCGGTAGCGGCGACACGGCAAGCGATTTCGCCGCGGTTGGCGATCAGGATTTTAGTGAACATGGTCTCTCTCTCTATTCTCTCAAAAAGGGGCAGCTGTCTCTTGGCGGACCTTGTCTGCTGGTGTGTCGGCTTACGCGCTACGCGCCAAACCGACCTACGCATTGGTGAGGCTGGATATCGTAGGTCGGGTCAGCCGGCACGGCGTAACCCGACAAGGCTGTCATCAGCAGCCGCACTTCTCTTTCTGTACCGATTCGAGCATGGCGCCGCGCGTCTGCAAGCCCAGTTTGCCCAGCAAGACGCGGTCGTCTTCCGCTTCCGGGTTGTCGGTGGTGAGCAGCTTGTCGCCGTAGAAGATGGAGTTGGCGCCAGCCAGGAAGCACATGGCTTGCACGGCTTCGCCCATCTGGCGGCGGCCGGCCGACAAACGCACGCGCGCTTTCGGCATGGTGATGCGGGCCACGGCGATCGTGCGCACGAATTCGAACGGGTCCAGCGCTTCCAGGCCAAACAAAGGCGTGCCTTCCACCTGCACCAGGTGGTTGACGGGCACCGATTCCGGGTACGGATTCAGGTTCGCCAGCTGGGCGATCAGGCCCGCGCGTTGCAAGCGCGTCTCGCCCATGCCGACGATGCCGCCGCAGCATACTTTCAAGCCCGCTTCGCGCACGCGGCCCAGGGTGTCCAGGCGGTCCTGGTATTCGCGCGTCGAGATGACGTTGTCGTAGAACTCGGGCGCCGTATCGAGGTTGTGGTTATAGAAGTCCAGGCCCGCGTTTTTCAGGCGGTCCGCTTGTCCCTCTTCCAGCATGCCCAAGGTGGCGCAGGTTTCCAGGCCCAGCGCTTTGACTTTGCTGACCATTTCTTCGACCTTGTCCATGTCGCGGTCCTTCGGGCCACGCCAGGCGGCGCCCATGCAGAAGCGCGTGGCGCCGTTGGCTTTCGCCTGGCGGGCCGCGTCGAGCACGGTGTCGATGTCGAGAATTTTTTTTGCTTCCACGCCCGTGTCGTAGCGGGCCGCCTGCGGGCAGTAGCCGCAGTCTTCCTCGCAGCCGCCCGTCTTGATCGACAACAGGGTCGCCAGTTCCACGTCGCCGTCCGGGAAGTTGATGCGGTGGGTTTGCTGGGCCTTGAACATCAGGTCATTGAATGGCAGGTCGAACAGGGCCAGCACATCATCGATGGGCCAGGTGGCCGCTTCGGGCAGGGTGATGCGCGCCGCAGGGCGGTGCAGTTCGACGGTTTTTGCTGCTTCTTGGACTACGGACATGGTGATTCCTTCGCTTCTATTTTTGGATACGATTAATTGTTTGGTTTAAGTGTTCGACTGTTGCGCCGGCCAGTTGGGCAAGCCGGTGAAATCGAGATACGCCGCCGCCGCTTGTGCGCTCGGCTGCGCCAGGCGCGGTACCCTGCCCAGCAGCGGCGCCGGGATGCGCTCGATCAGCGCATCGATATTTTCGTCGAGGAAGCGCATTTCCACTTCCAGGGTGTTGGCGACCCAGCCGATGACCGTCAAGCCACGCGCTTCGATGGCTTCCACCGTCAGCAAGGCCTGGCTGATGCAGCCCAGACGCATGCCGACCACGAGGATCACGGGCAGATCGAGCTGCTGCGCCAGGTCGGCCGAATCGAAATCGCTGGAGAGCGGCACGCGGAAGCCGCCCACGCCTTCGACCACGACGGCGTCCGAGGCGGCGGCAATTTCCAGGTAGGCGGCCAGGATCGGCACGGACTCGATGCTCACGCCTTCAAGCGCGGCGGCGATGTGCGGCGCGGCCGGCTCCTTCAGCATATAGGGCGTCGTCAGGCTGCGCAGCATGGTGACGTTGCCGGCGGCGATCAGGCTGTCGGCGTCTTCATTATGCAGTTCGCCGTCGCGCATTTCGGCGCCGGCAGCCACGGGCTTCATGCCGCAGGCGCGCACGCCGCGCGCGACCAGCGCGTGCAGCAGGGCCGACGACGTCAAGGTCTTGCCGATTTCCGTGTCGGTGCCGGTGACGAAACAGGCAAAGCGCGATGGCAGGCCGGTGGCCGCCGGCGCCGTTTGCACGGCCGGCGCCAGGTCCGCCAGCACGTCCGCCACGATAGGGTCATCAAGGCTCATGGCGAGTCCTTTCCAGGGTGTTGACTGCGTTGATCAATTGCGCCACTTCCTGCGCCGTGTGGCCGGCCGACAGGGTCACGCGCAGGCGCGCCGACCCCGCCGGCACGGTGGGCGGGCGGATGGCGCCGACCCACAGTCCCTGCTGGTACAGTTGGGCGGCGACGGCCAGCATGTCCGCATTCTCGCCGATGATGACTGGCTGAATGGCGGTCACCGACGGCAAGGCTTGCCAGCGCTGCAGCTGCAAGCCGTCGTTCCATTGCGTCACCAGCGCCGCCAAGTGAGCCCGGCGTTGTTTTCCTTCTTCACCGGCGATGATGTCCAGGCTGGCCAGCAGCGCATGCGCCAGCGCGGGCGGGGCCGCCGTCGTGAAGATGTAGGGGCGCGCCTTCTGGATCAGGGTGTCGATCACGGCTTCGTGCGCGCACACAAAGGCGCCGCCCACGCCGGCCGATTTGCCCAGGGTGCCCACATACACGAGGTAGGGCGAACGCAGATTGAAATGTTCGAGCGCGCCACGGCCATCGGCTCCCAGCGCGCCGAATCCGTGCGCGTCATCGACCACCAGCCAGGCGCCATAGCGCTCGCACAGGGCCAGCAGCGCTGGCAGCGGCGCCAGGTCGCCATCCATGCTGAAGACGCTGTCGGTGACGACGATTTTCGTCTGTGCCATGCTGGCCGCCAGCAGGGCCGCCAAGGCATCGAGGTCCGCGTGCGGATACACGCGCGTCTTGACGCGGGCCAGGCGCGTGCCGTCGATCAGCGAAGCGTGGTTCAGCGCTTCCGAAAAAATCTCGGTATCCGCATCGCCCGCCGACAGGGCCGTCAGCACAGCCAGGTTGGCCATGTAGCCGGTGCAGAAATACAGGGCACGCGCCTGTTCCAGGTTGGCGCCAACGAACGCCGCCAGCCGCTCTTCCAGCTGCGCGTGCGCGCGGCTGTGGCCACTGATCAAATGCGAAGCGCCGCTGCCGGCGCCATACAGGTCGGCGCCCTCTTTCAGCGCTTCCACGATGCGCGGATGCGCGGCCAGGCCCAGGTAGTCATTGCTGCAAAAGGCCAGCATCTTGCGCCCATCGACCGTCAGGTGCGGCGCGCACGGCGTGTCGACGGTGCGGCGGCGGCGGATCAGGCTGCGTTCTTCCAGCCCTTGCAACTGCTGTTGTAATCGCGCGATCAGTTCCATCTCAGGCCCCGATCACATGATTGAAGACGGCCAGGGTCTGCTGGCCCAGGCCCGCGATTTCCTCATCGTCGAGGATGTATGGCGGCATCAGGTAGACGGTGGAGCCGATGGGACGCATCAACAGTTCATGTTCCAGCGCCGTACTGAAGAAGCGGCGCGAAAAATCGGGCGCCGCGTCCACCGCATCGAAGGCCCAGATCATGCCCTGCTGGCGGAAGTGTTTTACGCGCTCGTGCTGCGCCAGCGGCGCCAGGGCGCGCGTGATTTTTTCAGCCCGCACGCGGTTGGCCACCAGCACATCGTCTTCCTCGAAAATCGACAGGGTCGCCAGCGCCGCGCGGCAGGCCAGCGGGTTGCCCGTGTACGAATGCGAGTGCAGGAAGCCGCGGCGCACGTCGGTGCTGTAGAACGCCTGGTAGATGTCTTCGCGCGTCATCACGAGGGACAGGGGCAGATAGCCGCCGCTGATGCCCTTCGACAGGCAGACGAAATCGGGCCAGATGCCGGCCTGCTCGCACGCAAAGAAGGTACCCGTGCGGCCGCAGCCGACGGCGATTTCATCGAGGATCAAATGGACTTGATAACGGTCGCACAGGGCGCGCACCAAGGACAAATACAGCGGATCGTGCATGGCCATGCCGGTCGCGCACTGCACCAGCGGCTCGATGATGATGGCGGCGATCTTGTCGGCTTTTTGCTGGAACAGCTGCTCGACTTCGGCGGCCGCGCGGCGCGCCACGTCCTCGGCGGACTCGCCTTCTTGCGCCTGCCGGAAGTCGGGCGACATCACAGTCTGCGTGGCGCGCAGCAGGGGGCCGTAGGCATCCTTGAACAGGGCGACGTCCGTGACGGCCAGGGCGCCGATGGTTTCGCCGTGGTAGCTGCCCTTCAGGCAGACGAATTCCTGTTTCTCGCTCTTGCCGCTGTTGCGCCAGGCGTGAAAACTCATTTTCAGGGCGATTTCCACGGCCGATGCCCCATCGGACGCGTAAAAGCTGTGACCGAGCACGCCGCCGGTTAATGCGGAGAGTTTTTCCGACAGCTCGATCACCGGTTCATGCGTGAAGCCGGCCAGCATGGCGTGTTCCAGGCGGTCCAGCTGGTCCTTGAGTTCCGCATTGATGCGCGGATTCGCATGGCCGAACAGGTTCACCCACCAGGAGCTGATGGCGTCCAGGTAGCGTCGGCCTTCATGGTCGTACAGCCAGGCGCCGCGGCCATGGCTGACGGGGATGAGCGGTACAGTCTCGTGATGCTGCATTTGCGTGCACGGATGCCACACGCTGCGCAGACTGCGTTCGACCCAGCCCGATTGTTTTTCTGCTTTCAAAACTGCTCCAATGATATTGCTAGCCCATGAGCCAACTCGGCTTGCGCTTGTCGAGGAAGGATTGCACGCCTTCGCGGCCCTGCTCCGAGGCGCGGATCTGCGCGATGCGCTCGGCGGTATCCGCCAGCAGCGCGTCGTCGACCGGCTGGCCAACGATCTCGCGCACCAGCGTTTTCGCTTGCGCCACGGCGTGCGGGCTGTTGCCCGTCAGCGCTTTGAGCACCTCGGCCGTTTTCGCGTCCAGCGCGCTTGCCTCGACTACCTCGTGGGCAAAGCCGATGCGTAGCGCTTCCTGAGCGGAGAATCGCTCCGCGGTCAGGAAATAGCGGCGTGCCGCGTTTTCGCCCATGGCCTTGATGACATACGGTGAAATAGTGGCCGGGATCAGTCCCAGGCGCACCTCGCTCAGGCAGAAATGCACGTCTTCCGCAGCCAGAATGATATCGCATGCGGCGACCAGGCCCATGCCGCCCGCATAACAGTCGCCCTGGATCTTCGCCACGACGGGTTTCGGACACAGGTAAATCGTGCGCAGCATCTGCGCCAGCTGCAGTGCGTCGGCCTGGTTTTCGGCATGCGTGTAGCCTGCCATCTTCTTCATCCAGTTCAAGTCCGCACCGGCGCAAAAGGCCGCGCCATTCGCCGCCAGCACGATGGCGCGCACCATGTCGCTGCGTCCCAGCCCTTCGAAGGCGCGCGCCAGTTCGGCGATCGTTGTCTCGTTGAAGGCATTGCGCACTTCGGGACGGTTCAGGGTCACGGTGGCGACATTGCCCTCGATGACCAGCTTTAAGGTTTCAAATTCCATGGTCTTCTCCCCTTACATGCGGAACACGCCGAACTTCGTGTCCGGGATTTCGGCGTTGAGCGCTGCCGACAGGCCCAGGCCCAGCACCATGCGGGTGTCGGCCGGGTCGATCACGCCGTCGTCCCACAGGCGCGCGGTGGCATAGTAGGGGTGGCCCTGGTGCTCGTATTGATCCTTGATCGGCTGCTTGAAGGCCGCTTCCTCGTCCGCGCTCCACTGCCCGCCCTTGCCTTCGATGCCGTCGCGCTTGACGGTCGCCAGCACGGAAGCGGCCTGGTCGCCGCCCATGACGGAGATGCGCGCATTAGGCCACATCCACATGAAACGCGGGGAAAACGCGCGGCCGCACATGCCGTAATTGCCGGCGCCGAAGCTGCCGCCGATGATCACCGTGAATTTCGGCACGGCGGCCGTGGCGACGGCCGTGACCATCTTGGCGCCGTTGCGGGCGATGCCTTCGTTTTCGTATTTGCGGCCCACCATGAAGCCCGTGATATTTTGCAAAAACACGAGCGGGATCTTACGCTGGCAGCACAATTCGATGAAATGCGTGCCTTTCAGGGCCGATTCGGAGAACAAGATGCCGTTGTTGGCGATGATGCCGACCTTGACCCCATAGATGTGCGCAAAGCCGCAGATCAGGGTGGTGCCGTAACGGGCCTTGAATTCGTCGAAATCGCTGCCGTCGACGATGCGCGCAATGACTTCGCGCACATCGAACGGCTTGCGCGTATCGACGGGGATCACGCCATACAGTTCCTGCGTCGGGTATTTCGGTTCGACGGATGCGCGCAAGTCCATCTGCTGCGGTTTTTTACGGTTCAGGTTCGAGACGATGGTGCGCGCCAGCGACAGCGCGTGCAGATCGTTCTGCGCCAGGTGGTCGACCACGCCGGACAAGCGCGTATGCACGTCGCCGCCGCCCAGGTCTTCGGCCGTCACCACTTCACCGGTGGCCGCTTTTACCAGCGGCGGACCGCCGAGGAAAATCGTGCCCTGCTCCTTGACGATGATCGATTCGTCGCTCATGGCCGGCACGTAGGCGCCGCCGGCCGTGCAAGAACCCATCACGACGGCGATTTGCGGAATGCCCTTGGCCGACAGATTCGCCTGGTTGTAGAAGATGCGGCCGAAATGGTCGCGGTCGGGGAAGACGTCGTCCTGGTTTGGCAGGTTGGCGCCGCCCGAGTCGACCAGGTAGATGCACGGCAGGTTGTTCTGGTCGGCGATTTCCTGGGCGCGCAAGTGTTTTTTCACCGTCATCGGGTAATACGTGCCGCCCTTGACGGTGGCGTCGTTGCACACGATGACGCATTCCTGGCCCGAGACCCGGCCGATGCCGGTGATGATGCCGGCGGAAGGGGCCGCATCGACGCCCTTGGCGTCCTGGTACATGGCGTAGGCCGCCATCTGGGAAAACTCGAGGAAGGGCGTGCCGGGATCGAGCAGCATCTGCACTCTGTCGCGCGGCAGCAGTTTGCCGCGCGCCAGGTGCTTGGCGGCAGCCGCGTCGCCGCCGCCGGCCGCGATCTTTTCCACCTTGTCGCGCAAATCGTCGACGATGGCTTGCATGGCCGTTGCATTGGCCTTGAAATCTTCACTGCGCGGATTGAGTTTGCTTTCGATGTGCGGCATTGCGGTTCCTTTTTATTATCGCCCGGTCTCTCGGGTCGCGCTATTCGGGAAAACTGCCGTCGAGATAAAACCAGCGCATGCCACCGTCACCGGCTTCACGCACGAAGCGGCTCACTTCATGCAGGCGGTGCGCGCGGCCGTTGACCTTGTAGCGGGCCACGAATTCCACGCTGTCGCGATTTGTCTCTTCGGCTTGATCTGCTGATGTTGCTTTACGTTGACGTAAACGTAAAGCAGATTTTACCTCAAGTCCCAGCCAGTGGACTTTTTCTTCTTCGGCAAATAAAGCGTCGGTGGGACGGGTGCTGGCATGCCAGGTGGCAAGCAGATACGGCTCGTCGCGCAAGGTAAACGCCGTGTAGCGCGAACGCATCAGCGTTTCGGCCGTCGGCGGCAAGGCGTCGCCCGCGATATACGGGCCGCAGCAACTGGCGTAGGAGGCGCCGCCACAGGGGCAGGCGGCAGATGTCGAGAGTGTGGGCATGCGCTGGCAAATAGGGAACTGAAAAGTTCCGCAATTATCCGCCATAACGGCGGCGCCGGTCGCCGCTGCCGCCGGTCCGCCTATTTTTTAGGCGCGAGGAAGTCCAGCGCGAATGGCGGCGCCTTGCCGGCCATCAGATCGGCAAGGATGCGCGCCGTGCCGGCGGCAAAGGTAAAGCCCAGCGGGCCGTGACCAACGTTGAGCCACAAGTTCGCCACTTTGCTGGCGCCCACCAGCGGCGCGCTGTTCGGCGTGGCGGGGCGCAGGCCGGCCCAGGCCGTGGCCTGGTCGTAGTCGGCGCCGTGCGGCATGGCTTCGCGAGCCAGCCGCGTCAGGCCGGCGATGCGGCCCCAGTCGATGCTGTTGTCGGCGCCCACCATGTCGACCATGGCGGCCACGCGCAGGTCGCCCCCGATGCGCGCATACAGCACCTTGCGCTCGAAATCCGTGATGCTGATCTCGGGCGCCCGGTGCTGCGCGCGGATGGGCGCCGTCAGGCTGTAGCCCTTCAACGGATACAGGGGCAGGTAAATGCCCGCCGTGGCGGCCAGGTCGCGGCTCTGGATGCCGGCCGCCAGCACATAGTGGTCCGCCTGCAGCAAGCCCAGGCTGGTGTCGACGCCAGTGACCCTGCCCTTGTGCGTGACGAGGCGGCGCGCCTCGCCCTTTAATATGAGCGAACAATTCGGATGCTGCAGCAGGCGCGCTTCCAGCGCCAGGCAAAAGGCATGGCAATCGGCTACCGCTTCGCCCTGCGTAAAAATGCCGCCCGCCAGGGAACCCTGCAAGGCGGCCAGCGCCGGTTCGCGCTGCACGGCTTCCAGCGGCGACAAGACGACACGCGCCTCTTCCGATTCCGGCCGCGCCACGGCACGCTGGAAAATGGCGGGCGAGCGATAGACGATGAGCTTGCCCGCATCGCGGCGCGCATACGCTTCCGGCGGCACCGTCAATTCCAGTTGCGCCATGCCGGCGCGGCTCCATTCTCCCAGTTGCAGCAGCTTGGCCGTCGTGCGGGCGTTGCTGGCGCTGTTGCAATTGCGCAAGAAACTGGCCATCCAGCGCCATTGGCGCCAGTCGGCCTCGGGACGGAAGCGCAGCGGGCCATCTTTCTGCAGCAGCCATTGCAGGGCCTTGAAGGGCACGCCCGCGTCCGCCAGCGGTGCCACATAGCGATAGCTGAGCTGGCCGCCATTGCGGTAGCTGGCGGCGATCGCCACCTGCTCATTGCGCTCCAATAAGGTGACCTTGTAGCCGGCCTCGGCCAGCCACCAGGCCGATGTCAGACCGACGACGCCGCCGCCGATGATGATGACTTGTTGCTGCATGTTGCCTCGCTGCGTTGCGCTCCCATGGTGCGGGAGCATTCGGGAAGAGCTTAGAGGCTGGCCGCCAACGCAGCCAATGAAACATCATGGTGCAGCCATAACTTTCAGGAATGCACCATTTCAAGGCAAGGGCTGATTGTTGGCAATCGCACCACGGTATAGCGCGGTGAGTATCAATTCCTCGCTGCGCCCCATGGCGGAATACGTGCCCGGATAGCGTTCCGGATCGCTGCCCGTGCCGCCCACCAGCATCACCATGCCGTTCCTGTTCTTGAAATCGAGCACGAAGGCGGAGACGAGGCCATACGCGTCGCCCAGGTGGCCCACGGCCGTGAAACTGGCACCCTCGACCAGCCGGTTGCCCTGCCCGGCCACCGCATCGAACTGCTGGTTGCCCAGGCCCCAGGCGCGATACAGGCCCCGTTCGCTGTCGCCATTGCCGGCATCGGGCGCCAGCTGCCATTGGCGGCCAAACATCAGCGCGATGCTGGCCGGCTGCAATAGCTGCGTATTCCGGTAGCGGCCGCCGTCGAGCAGCATCTGCATGACCTTGCCCAGTCCCGCGGCGGAAATGCGCAAGCCCCCCGTGGGACTGAAGACGGTGGCGTTGCTGCCGATCACATAGTTGGCCAGGCCAGACGGCGGGCGTGCATGAAAATCGTCGGCCTGCGCGATCCATGGCCCTTGCGGCTGCCAGGTTTCCGTGTCCAGGGTGCGCTTGCGGTACAGGGTGGCCGTGTTCGCCACGTCTTCCGCCGGGAATGCGGCCGGGTTGTAGCCGCCGCGCACATCGAGCGGATCGAGCAGCAGGCGCCGCATCAGCAAGTCGAAGCGCTCTCCCGTGACTTTTTCCATCACGGTGCCGATCACGCCCCAGTTCAGGTTGGCGTACGTGAAATAGCGGCCCGGCGCCGTTTGCTTGTCCCACATGCTGTCGCCGCCAGCCGTAAACACGTCGCGCAGGCTGCGTTCCGGCCCCCATGCATAGCCGCCCGCGTCGCGCAGCGAGGAGGTATGGCTGAGCAGGCTGCGCAAGGTCAACGTTTGCAGGGGGAAATGCGGGTTGCGCAGGGAAAAGCCCAGGTAGATGCCCACGTCCTGGTCCAGGCTCAGTTTGCCCTGCTCGACCAGCCGCATCAACCCCAGTGTGGTCATCATCTTCGAAACCGAGGCGATGCGGAACAGGGTGGCCGGCGTCACGGGCAAGCTGTCCGCTGACGTGGCGCCGATGTACCGGTCGCCGAATTGCTGCTCATACGACACCTTGCCGTGGCGGATGGCCAGCACGGACAGGCTGGCCAGCGGGTGGAGCGGATCATCGACGATGGCCGATAGCGTGGCATCGAGCGCGCGCTGCTGGTCCTTGCCGTTGCCGCTGCCGGGCGGGGCGGCCAGCGCGCTCCAGGTGGTACCCAGCAGCAGCAAGCCCAGCAAACCCGTCATTTTATTGTGCATATTTCCCTGTTCACGGCGTAGTGGAGGCATCGCCAGCATAGGGCGGGATGCTTCACGACGCCAATGAAAATTGCATATTTATCTATAATGCAAAGCTATACGTACGGTAAAACATTGTTTTTTTAAATGTATAACCGTTATTTATGGTCATTTTCCATTTATTCATGGGTGGACGGGCTACGCACAAGCGCCATCGCTATTACACTAGGAGGACAAGGAGAACTGTATGAGCCAGACCAGCGTAGAACTCAAGGTCGATTTAAATGACAATTCGCCTTTATATATGCAGATCGCCCGCAAGTTGAGCGATGACGTACGCAACGGCCGCTACCAGGTAGACCAGGCCCTGCCATCCGAACGTACCCTGTCCGAACTGCTCGACGTATCGCGCGTGACCGCCCGCAAGGCCATCGACCAGCTCGTTGAGCAAGGCCTCGTCGTGCGCCGCCGTGGTTCGGGCAACTATATTGCCCCGCGCATCGAGCAGCCGCTGTCGAACCTGTCGAGCTTTTCCGAGCAGCTGCAGCAGCGCGGCTATCGCCCCGGCTCGCGCTGGCTCAAGCGTGAAGTCGTCATCGCCAGCAGCGATGAACAGCTGAGCCTGGGCCTGGCGCAGAACACGAAAGTGGCGCGCCTGGAGCGCTTGCGCCTGGCCGACGATGTGGTAATGGCGTATGAAGTGAGCGTGCTGCCGTTCAGCGTGGTGCCGGACCCGGACGCCATGGGCGATTCGCTGTATGAATACTTGAGCAGCATCAAGAAGGCCCCCGTGCGCGCCTTGCAGCACATCCGCGCCATGAATGCGACGGACGTGCTGGCCAAGCAACTGGGCATCCCCGATGGCCAGGCCGTGCTGTTCATCACGCGCATCGCCTACCTGGACACGGGCGAAGCGGTGGAACTCACGCATTCGTATTGCCGCAGCGACCATTACGACTTTGTGGCGGAAATGCGCCGCGCGCCATAAACTTA
Organism: Janthinobacterium sp. Ant5-2-1; assembly: GCF_001445815.1. NCBI lineage: Bacteria > Pseudomonadati > Pseudomonadota > Betaproteobacteria > Burkholderiales > Oxalobacteraceae > Janthinobacterium > Janthinobacterium sp. Ant5-2-1. The sequence goes on from NZ_LNCE01000026.1 coordinate 22,328, forward strand.
CTGCTCGATCAGGCGGATCATGGATTCCGCCACCCCGACGGACGACTCCCAGCTCATGCCGGTCACCAGCCGGCCATCGACCTCGACGTGGCTCTGTCCGTTGGCGCCGTGCCTGAATATGCCGCCATGGCCCTTGATGCTGCCTTCCGCCGAAAAGGGATAGGCCTTGTAGATCGGCGATTCCTTGTTGAGAAACGCATCGGGGAACGAGGTGAGCGTTTTGCCCTGGATAAGGAAAGTACCGTCGCTGAGCTTCAGGTTCTTGATGCCCTCGGTGCCATGGCAGATGGCCGCGATCACCCCGCCCTGTTGTTCATAGATACGCAAGGCGATGTCCTGTAATGGCTTGTTGTCCGGGACGCCGACGATGGCCGCGCCGCCGCCGACGAAAGCCATGCCCGCATACTCGTCCGCCCTGACTTCCGCCACGGGCCTGGTATGGGCCAGTGCCCACATGAAATCACTGTCGTACAGATACTGCTTGAGCAGCGCATCCGACGTGACGATCATTTCCAGGGGAATGGCGCCACCCTCGGGACTGACGAAGTCGACCGCGTACCCTGCTTTGCGAAAGGCATCATAGGTATAGGCCAGCTCGGGAAAATTATTGCCAGCGTTAATTTTCGTGCCCGGATATTGATGCACGTTCGACACGACCAGCAGCACCTTGCGTGCGTGGCGCGCAGTTGCTGGTTCGCGATCGGCAGACTTGCTGACGATCTTCCAGTTGCCGGCGATCTTTTTCAAAAGGAAGACATCCACATAGCGCACCCCTTGCTGGGGAATGTAGATCTCGGCCTTGGCGGTGGCCACCTTGCCGCTCACTTCCATCTTGATCAGCCGCCCGTGGCGCCCATTGAATTGCCCTTTTTTCTCCTCGCTAAAGAGTTTGGCATATTCCGGACCGCTCAACTGCCATTGCGTACCGTCTTTGCCGTCCAGGTAAAGGCGGGCGTTGGCATAGAAGGCCTGCTTGATCTCGTCCTGCACATTGAAGCTGGTGCCATGCAGATACAAGCGTATGGTCTCCCGGATGGCATGTTCGTCCTGGTCCGCAGTGGCGGCGGTGCCGACGGCGGAGATGCAAAACAAGCAACCGGCGAGTATCGTTCGCACTAAAAACTGAATCATGGATTTACCCTGCATGTAGAACTGCGTTTATCGGAGCAACGACTATTTCAGGTCGCTGGTGGTCGATAATTTATCGAAATGCAGGGAAATTGATGTCGCCAAACAGGATGTCAGACTCCGGAATGGCGATTCAGGAGTGGTTTCACGCGGAAACGGCCCCGGCCGACTGGCTGGATTGGGCCCGGAAGCTGGCGGGAGTCTGCCCAGCCACTTTCTTGAAGGTCGAGTAGAAGGTGGAACTGGAGTTGAAGCCGCAGCGCTCAGCAACGGTATCCATGTTCAGTTGCGGTTCGCCGCTCAATACCTGTTTCGCCTCGGCGATACGATATTCGTTGACGTAGGTCGTGAAGCTCTTGCCCAGCTTGTCATTGAGTACTTGCGACACTTGCGCCTGCGTACATCCCGCCCGCTTGGCCAGTTGGGCCAGGGTCAGATTCGGATTCAGATAGGATTTCTGCCCGCTCATCTGTTGTTCCAGTGCGGCGAGCACGGCAAGCCCAACCTCGTGCGTCATGCGGTTATGCTGGTACTTTTCCTTCGGCTCGGCAGGCGTCGAGGTTTCCTTTCTCAGCAGAAAGACCATGACCGCGACATGCAGCGAGAAGGTGAACGACAAGGCGCCGACGATATAGGATGTGAACGGCGTGCTCGCGTACGCCGCCAGCATGACACCGCTGCCTGCAAAGACGCTCAGCAGGAGCACGCTGCTGGTCGCCATCCGCTGTCCGTCGTTCCACCATGCACGGCGGCTGTGCCAGAGCAGCCTGGCGGTTGCCAGCAGGTAGCCTAGCCAGAACACATGAATCGCATGGCTCGACTGGTCCCACACAGAACGATACGCGGAATAGGGAAAGGCAACGCCGATGCCTATCAGCAGGAAGGACACGCCCAGATGCCAACGCCATTGTTGTCCAGCAGGCAGTTGCGTGTGCCCGGCCAAGAAGGAGCGCACATAGAGATAGGTCAAGGGACCGATCAGCAAGCAGGCCGACAGGCCCAGCTGGCGGAACTCGATGGCGATCGCCGGGTTGAAGTAGAGAAAGGCGGATTTGGCGGTGCGCACCCCGACGGCCAGCAGTAATGCGCCGAGCAGGCAGTCGGCGAGGCAGCGAGGCCGGCGGCTGAAAAAATAGACGGCCAGGAAAATGCCGTTGATGGCGCCAAGGGCGCTAAACAGGAACAGCAATTGGCGAGCGATCATGGCGCGTGTCGTGGATTAGGGCGTCGAAGCCAAGTATAGACACAAACGGCACCGTACCGAAGTACAAGTATCCTGCACCAGCCATAAACTCCCGTTATGCCCGCCCGTCATCCTTTCATGGCTGATCTTGCACATCGGTATTAAACTGGTTTCACCTTCAACCATGTTCTGAAATCATGTTGAAAACTGAAACCCCGAGCCGGCGGCATCCGGATCTGGACCTGTATCCGGTGGAGCAACTGGTGGCGGCGCTGGTTGATGACCAGTTCTGGGCCGTCGAGGCCGTGCGGCTGGCGTCGCCCGACATTGCTGCCGCCATCACGGCCGCCCTGCCCCGCATCGTGGCCGGTGGACGGCTGCTGTACGTGGGCGCGGGCACGTCGGGCCGCCTGGGCGTGCTCGACAGCGTTGAACTCAATCCCACGTTTTCCTGGCCGCCCGAGCGGGCAGTCGCCATCCTGGCCGGCGGCGCGGGCGCCATGTTCACGGCGGTCGAAGGGGCGGAAGATGATTTGCAGCAAGGTGAGGCGGACTTGCTGGCCTTGCAGCCGCAAGACAATGACGTGGTGATCCTGCTGGCCGCCTCCGGCGCCACGCCGTATGTGCTGGGCGCCCTGCTGGCCGCACGCAAGGCGGGCGCCTTGACGATAGGCATCGCCAACAATGTGGACGCCCCCGTTGCGCACGAGGCGCAATGCGGCATCGTGCTCGACACGGGCACGGAAGTCATTTCCGGCAGCACGCGCCTGAAAGCGGGCACGGCGCAAAAAATCACCTTGAACACGATTTCCAGCGCCCTGATGGTCGGTTTGCACAAAACTTACGGAAACTTGATGGTAGACTTGAAGCCGATCAACGCCAAGCTGATCTGGCGGGCGGTGCGTCTGACCATGCATGCCACCGGCGCCAGCGAGGCGCAGGCCAGGACCGTGCTGGAGCAATGCCAATTTCATGTCAAGGTGGCGATTGTTGCCTTGATCAAAAAAATCAACACAAACCAGGCACAGGCATTGTTGGCCGGCGCGAACGGCAGTGTGCGGGCGGCACTGGCGGCGTGATCCGATGGCGCGGCATTCTTCTGTCTGGGAGACAAAGAAGGATGTATGGAGCTAGTGAAACAAACCGCCCCGGCGCGCGTGAATAAGCCGTCAAATAAGCCGTGGCTGTGGATCCCTTCCCTGTATTTCGGCCAAGGCATCCCTTATGTAGTGGTCATGACCTTGTCCGTGATCATGTACAAGAACTACGGTTTTTCCAATACCGATATCGCGCTGTATACCAGCTGGCTGTACTTGCCGTGGGTCATCAAGCCCCTGTGGTCGCCCTTCATCGATATGTACCGCACCAAGCGCTTCTGGATCGTCGGCTTGCAGCTGGTGATCGGCGCCGCGCTGGCGCTGGTGGCCCTGACGACTTCGCTGCCGCACTTTTTCCAGATCAGCCTGGCCATTTTTTGGCTGATGGCCTTCAGTTCCGCCACGCATGACATCGCCGCCGACGGCTTTTATATGCTGGGCCTGGAAGAGCACCAGCAGGCGGCATTCGTTGGCGTGCGCAGCACGTTTTACCGTCTGGCGATGATCGCCGGCCAGGGCGGCCTCGTGTATCTGGCCGGCTATCTGACGCATGCGACGGGCAATGTGCAGCTGGCCTGGTCCGTCGTGTTTGCCATTCTGGCGGGCTTGTTCATCGCCCTCTTCCTGTACCACTACTTCGTTTTACCCAAGCCCAAGGATGACCGCCCCAGCATCCAGGGTGCCGGTGTTTCTCCTTTGCAAGAATTCGTCGCCACCTTTGCTTCTTTTTTCAAGAAGAAGGATATTTTCGTCATCCTGGGCTTCTTGCTGCTGTTCCGCCTGGGCGAAGCGCAACTGCTCAAGCTGGCCGCGCCCTTCCTGCTCGACCCCGTCGCCAAGGGCGGCCTGGGCCTCAGCACGGAACAGGTGGGCCTCGTCTATGGCACCATCGGCGTGATCTCCCTGACCCTGGGAGGCTTGCTGGGCGGATTCATCATTTCCCGCTTCGGCTTGAAACGCTGCCTGTGGATCATGGTGCTGTCCGTCCACCTGCCGGACCTGGTGTTTGTCTATCTGGCCAGCGCCTTGCCCAGCAGCATTTATGTGATCGCCGGTGGTATTGCGTTGGAGCAATTCGGCTATGGCTTCGGTTTCGCTTCTTATATGTTGTACATGATCATGGTCTCCGATGGTGCGCATAAAACGGCCCATTACGCCATCTGCACGGGTTTCATGGCTCTGGGCATGATGTTGCCGGGCATGGCCAGCGGCTGGATACAACAAATGCTCGGTTACCAGCACTTCTTCATCTGGGTCTGCATCGCCACCATTCCGGCTTTCATCATGGCCGCGCTGGTCAAGATCGATCCCGAATTCGGCAAGAAGGCCGAGGCCTGATTCTTTTGAAGCGTGCGCCCGCATGGATGGCGGGCGCACAGTAAAATGCCCGCACCGATAGACCTGCGCTTCACCACTGCAAGGAATTGTTTTGTTGTCTACTTTTAAAAAACGCCTGGGCGCCAGCGCCGGCGTATTGGCCGCGCTGGCCACCGCCACATTGCTCAGCAGCTGTACCAGCACCAAGCTGCCCTCCGCAGTGACAACGGGCGAAGCGGGTTTGCCGGCCGTGCCGCCCGTGCAGCACATCACGGGCGAAGTGCCGCCGCCGGCGCCGCGCGAATTCCGCGCCGCCTGGGTCTCGACGGTCGCCAATATCGACTGGCCCAGCCGCAGCAATTTGCCTGTCGCCAAGCAGCAAGCGGAAGCGCTAGCCATCCTCGACCGCGCCAAGTCCTTGAATCTGAACGCGATTGTGTTGCAAGTGCGCCCTAGCGCCGACACGATTTACCCATCGCAACTGGAACCGTGGTCGGAATACCTGACCGGCAAGCAAGGCCAGCCGCCGTTACCGATGTATGACCCGCTGGCCTTCTGGGTGGCGCAGGCGCATGCGCGGGGCCTGGAATTGCACGCCTGGTTCAATCCGTACCGTGCGCGTCACGCGACGGCCAAGTCGCCGCTGGCGCGCGACAGTTTCGCGTCCACCAACCCGGCGTCCGTCAAGCAATACGGCCGCTACCTGTGGATGGACCCGGGCGACGCCGCCGCGTCCAAACACACGACGGACGTGGTGCTCGATGTGGTGCGCCGCTACGATATCGATGGCGTGCACATCGACGATTATTTTTATCCGTATCCGATCGACGCGCCTGGCGCCGGTGCCGGTGCGGAAACAGCCGCGCTGGACGCGGGCAATGGCGGCGCCAAGCGCGAACTGCCGTTTCCCGATGAGCCTTCCTGGCAGCAATATCTGCTGGCCGGCGGCCAGTTGGACCGCCCTTCCTGGCGCCGTCAGAACGTCAACCAGCTGATCGAAGCCTTGTACACAGGCATCCACCGCGAAAAGAGCTGGGTGCGCTTCGGCATCAGCCCGTTCGGCATCGGCCGGCCCGACCGCCGTCCTGCCGGCATCGTCGGCTTCAGCCAGTACGATAAATTGTATGCGGATGCGGAACTGTGGCTGGCCAAGGGCTGGCTCGACTACCTGTCGCCGCAGCTGTACTGGCCAGTGGCGCAGGCGCCGCAAGCGTTTGGCGTGCTGCTCGACTACTGGCTGGCGCAAAACCCGTATGGCCGCCACGTATGGCCGGGTTTATATACGAGCCGTATCGACAATTCCGCCAAGTCCTTCACGCCGCAAGAGATCATCAAACAGATCGAAGTGACGCGCACGCGTCCCGGCGCGAATGGACAAGTGCATTTCAGCATGGTGCCCCTGATGCAGAACCGCAAGGGTGTCAGTGAGCAACTCAAGGCGACCGTGTATCAAAGCCCTGCCCTGATTCCCGCCACGCCGTGGCTGGGCAAGGAAGCACCGGGTACGCCCGTGCTGGCTCTGCGCCGCGATTCCACCAGCCTGAACGTCAAATTGACGGCGGGCGGCGGCAAACCCGTGGCGCAGTACGCGGTCTGGGCCCGCTACGGCGAAGACTGGCGTTTTACCGTGGTCACGGGCGTGCAAGGCGAGCTGACCCTGGTCGACGATGCCATTGGTAAAGTCAATGCGGTGGTGGTCAGCGCCGTGGATCGCCTCGGCAATGAAAGCCCCCGCGTCACCGTGCGCGCACCGTTTACGGTCGCCGCCAAGTAATTGTTGAACTTTCTTCGCTAGTCCATAACCTGCAGGCATGAAACATGCGCAAGCTTTCATGCCTGCAAGCTCCGCTTGGCTTTACACTCATGCCATGATTTCTTTCTCTATAGCTAGTCAGGCCACCTCTATCTTGGGCCTGGGTATCGACGCGGGCGGCACGCAAACGCGCTGGGCCCTGGCCAACACGGACGGTGTCATCGTGGCCGACGGGGCCGTGGAAGGCTTGTCTGCCTTGCAAATGAGCAGCGATGTGGGGCGCGCAGCCGTGCACGCCACATTTGCGAAATTGTCTCAGGCTGTGCTGGCCGTTGGCCAGCCGCGCGCCGTGGTGGCGGGCTTGACGGGCTTTGGCGGCGACGATGTGGCGCTGGCGCACATGCTGGCGGACTTGCTGGCGCTGGACGCCGGCGACGTCCGCTTGGGCAACGATATCGACATCGCCTATCGCGACAGTTTTGAACCAGGCGAAGGTTATCTGGTCTACGCTGGCACGGGCTCGATTGCCGCCTGGATCGATGCAGACGGCGTGTTTCACCGCGCAGGCGGGCGTGGCGTGCTGCTCGATGATGGCGGCGGCGGTTACTGGATCGCGCGCGAAGCCTTGCGCCACGTCTGGCGCCGCGAAGACGAAGCGCCCGGCAGCTGGCAAGCGTCGCCCATGGCCGAGGCCGTGTTTGCGCAACTGGGCGGCAGCGACTGGTCGCTATCGCGCGCCTTCATGTATGGCCAGGACCGGGGCGCCATCGGCCGGCTGGCGCTGGCCGTGGCCGCCAGTGCGGATGCCGATCCGTTGGCGCTGGACATCTTGCAGCGCGCGGGAAAGGAACTGGCGCGCCTGGCCCTGGCACTGGTATCTCGCCATGGTTCGCGTCCCGTGGTGCTGGCGGGCCGCGCGGCGCAATTGCACCCGGCCATCGCGGCAGCCATGCGCGCCGCTTTGCCTGTATCGTTGACGATGGAACAGAAAATTGCCCGTCCACATGAAGCGGCGGCCAGGATCGCCGTCAAGGCGGCCGTCAAGACACAGGCCAACACTGAACATTTTATTAACCCGAACACGGATCTTTCATGAAAAAAATCGCCCTCGCCCTGCTGGTGGCCCTGCTTTCCGCCTGTACCACGCCCGCGCCGCACCTCGACCACAGCTTGAATGCGCGCAGCCAGAGCCCGCGCGTGAAATTCATCGTCATCCATTACACGGTCAGCGACCTGCCCCGTTCGATCAAGATCCTGACGGAACAAGTGGTCAGCAGCCATTATTTGCTGACGGACACGGACAAGCCGAAGTTTTACGTGCTGGTCGACGAATCGCGCCAGGCCAATCACGCGGGTGTGAGTAACTGGAAGACTTATACACAGTTGAATGTCAGCTCGATCGGCATCGAGATCGTCAACCCGGGCTACAAGGACACGCCGGAAGGCCGCCTCTGGTATCCGTTTCCCCAGGCACAGATTGATGAGTTGATTCCACTGTTGAAAGATATCCAGGCCCGCTACAACATCGCGCCGGAAAATATCCTCGGCCATAACGAGATCGCGCCGCAGCGCAAGCAGGACCCGGGTCCGTTGTTCCCATGGCGCCAGCTGGCCGATGCGGGCCTGATCGTCTGGCCCGATGCCAACCGTGTTGCCGCGCAGCGAATCATTTTTGAGCAGCAAGTGCCGGACGCCGTCTGGTTCCAGAAAAAGCTGGCCCAGCACGGCTATGCGACGCCGAATACGGGCGTCTTCGACGAAGCGACGCGCAATGTGCTGATCGCTTTTCAGATGAAATATCGCAACACCTTGTTCGACGGCACGCCCGATGCAGAAACGGCGGCTTTGCTGGAAGTGCTGACGACGCCGGCGCCAGCTGTTGTTGCAAAGTAGCATAGCCGTTCCAGCCCATGACTTTTTCTTATATGCTGAACGTTGACGGCCAAGGCGGCCACGGCAAGGTAAAGGAATAGCTCATGCGGCTGCGTCATATCGAAGTGTTTCACGCCATCATGCAAGTTGGCACCATCAGCGGCGCCGCCCAGGTGCTGCATATCTCGCAACCGGCCGTGACCAAGGTCTTGCAGCATTGCGAGTTGCAACTGGGCATGCCGCTGTTCGAGCGCGTGCGGGGCAAGCTGTACCCGAAACCCGAGGCGCACCGTTTGTTTGTCGAGACGGAAAAGCTTAACCGCGATTTATTGGGCATCCGCCGCCTGGCGGCCAGCCTGAAGGGCCATGCGGTGGAAACCATCCGCCTGGTCTCCACGCCGACGATCGCCATCAGCGTCTTGCCGTTTGCCATGACGGAATGGCGGCGCGACTTTCCCCACACGCGTTGCCAACTGGCCACCCACCATACGGGCGAGATCGTCAATACCTTGCGCCTCGGTGAGGCAGACCTGGCCGTATCGCTGCAAGACCCGCGCCATCCGGGCATCGTGGCCGAACCGATCGCGCAGGGCGTCATGACGGTGATCGCGCCAGCGGGCACCTGGCGCGCGGCCGATTGCGGCACACCATTGACGGCGCATGGCCTGAACGGCGAGCTGATCGGCCATACGGACAACGATCCGCTAGGCGAATTGGTGATCGCCGCTTGCGAGGCGCAGGATATCCACCCCGTGTTTTCTACCGTGGTGCAGACTTATCAAATCGCCCGCTCGCTGGTGGAAGCGGGCGCCGGCATGGCCGTGGTCGACCCGTTTACTGCCGCGTCCGGTTCGCCCGAGCGCCTGCAGCGCCGTCCTTGGGCACCGACGATACCGATTCAACTGTATTTATTGACGGCGAGCCACTCGCCGCTGTCGCATGGCGCGCGGCGCCTGGCCGACAGCATTGGCGTGGCGGCGCGCAATTGCCTGGAAAGAGGAGTCTGATGTCTGTTGCAAGTCTGCAATTGGAAGCGGTGAGTAATGATCCGCAATTTCGTCATCTGAGCAGCATTGCCGGCATCGCCGTCGATTTGCGCTATGCCACACCCGACAATTTCGTCGGCCGCGACTTATACAGCCCAATCGATTGCGCCTGGCTGCACCGCGATGCGGCTGCGGCCCTGGAACAGGCAGTGGCTTGGTTGACCGAGCGGCATTCCGATCATCATCTGCTGGTACTCGACGCCCTGCGCCCGCAGCGGGTGCAGCAGCAACTGTGGGAGGCGCTGCAGGGAACGGAGTTGCTCGGCTATATCGCGGAGCCGTCGCGTGGCTCGATCCACTCCTTCGGCATGGCGCTCGACATCACGATCGTCGGGCCGGACGGGCAGGAACTGGACATGGGCACGGGCTTTGACGACCTGAGTGAACGCTCGCATCCGGCGCTGGAGCTGGCCTTGCTGGAGAGGGGGGAAATTACGGAGGAGCAAGTGGCGCATCGCCGATTGTTGCGCGACGCCATGTTCCAGGCGGGCTTCTTTGGCATCAACAGCGAATGGTGGCATTTCGATTGCGGCGACCGGGTGCTGGTGCGCCAGACCTACACCCGGGTGCTCTGATTAAAAGACCTTCAAACCCTTCAGCATCACGATCAGGATCAGCACGGGCGAGATAAAGCGCAGCAGGAACAGCAGCACATGCGCCAATTCTCTGTTCTGCAACTGGCCGTGATTGCTGATCGCATCGATGAAATGCTGCTTGCCCCAGGCCCAGCCTGTAAACAAGGCAATCGCGATACCGCCCATGGGCAAGAAGATATTCGACGAGACAAAGTCGAACAGATCAAACATATTCAAATTAAACAGCTTGAAGTCCGCCAGGGTGCTGTTACTGAGCGCGCATACGGAACCGAGCACGGCAAGCAGCAGCATGGTCACGATGGTGGCCTTGGTGCGCGTCCAGCCAAAGCGTTCATGGAAAATCACCACGGGCACTTCCATCAGCGACAGCATCGCGCCTGTAGCGGCCACGGCGGCGAGGATGAAAAACACCACCATCAGGGCTTGCCCCATGGGGATTTGCGAGAACACGGCGGGAATGGTGATGAACACCAGCGATGGTCCCGCGCTGGGCGCGAAGCCGAACGTGAACACGGCGGGGAAGATGGCGATGCCGGCCAGCATCGATACGCCGAGGTCGGCCGCCATCACGCGCAAGGTCGTGACGGGGATATTCTGGTCATCGCGGAAATAGCTGCCGTAGGTCATCATCGTGCCCATGCCGACAGATAATTTGAAGAAGGCCAAGCCCATGGCTGTCAGCACGACGGAAGCCGTCAGCTTGGAAAAATCGGGACGGAACAGGAAGGCCAGGCCTTCGCCCGCCTTATCGAGCGACAGGCTGACCGCACAGAGCAGCAGGAGTAACAGGAACAGCAGCGGCATCAGTTTCTTGGCGATCGCCTCGATACCCTTGGTTACGCCCAGCATCAATATGCCGCCGATAAACAGCAGCACGCCCCATTGCCACAACAGCGATTGGAAGGGATTGCTGATCAGGGAGGCGAAGGCCGCTTCCGTCACCAGCTTGTCGCTGCTGAGGATGGAGCCATCGATGGCCTTGGCAATATAGGCGAACACCCAGCCCACCACTTCCGAATAGAACGCGACGATCAGGAAGGCGGCGATCATGCCGATGAAGCCGACCAGCCACCAGGGCTTGCCCTTCGGTGCCAGCTGCTCCATGGTTGAGATGGGATTGACCTTGGCCCGGCGTCCCAGGGTGATTTCCGCGATCATTACGGGCAGTCCCACTAATAAGGTAGCGAGCAGATAGATGAGCAGGAAGCCGGCGCCGCCATTGGCGCCTGTCAGATAGGGGAATTTCCAGATGTTGCCGAGACCGACTGCGGAACCGAGGGTGGCGGCGAGGACGCCGAAGCCAGTGGTAAAGCCAGCTCGTTTCAGGGGCAGGCCTGATCCTTGAGCTTGTTGTTTCATGGTGAATCTTCTATGGTGGAACGCGAATTTGCGCTGAGGGGGCGAAATTGTAGCAGTTGGCCGCAAATACCCGGGAAAAGCCTTGCTACTACGGGGGCACTTTGCTATAGTTCGCCTCCCCAATGAGGCGCAGTCAAATGCGGCAGTTGAGGATCACCGGAAACGGCGATGCAGTAAAAAGAAGGAGTTGACGATTGTGCTGAAATGCTTCATACTCTTCCTTCTTCGCAGCTGACAAACACAACGCTTTGTCGATAGCGCGAAAGCAGTACCGAATACAGTTCTTTAACAATTAACAGTCGATAAGTGTGGGCATTTGATGTAAGTGCAGCGTCAATCTTCGGATTGGCGTCTAACTTAAAATATCAAATGTTCACAAGAAATAATGAAATAGGCGCTACGAAAGTAGTGGCCTGTCAGTTTTTTGAGTGAGCGACCCGTCGCAAGACGGTGCCAATAAAATGGCAAAGTAACAGAGATTAAACTGAAGAGTTTGATCCTGGCTCAGATTGAACGCTGGCGGCATGCCTTACACATGCAAGTCGAACGGCAGCACGGAGCTTGCTCTGGTGGCGAG
>NZ_LNCE01000027.1:0-83355 GCF_001445815.1 Janthinobacterium sp. Ant5-2-1
TTTGAACTATTTGCCCCATCCCGCCCTGCCCAACGAGGAATTGGCGGGCCACTTCACGGACCTGGCGCCGCCGCTCACGGCGCGCCAGGCCGCCATCGAAAGCGCCCGTTGCCTGTATTGCTACGATGCGCCGTGCAGCCGTATCTGCCCGTCCGAAATCGACGTGGCCAGCTTCATCCGCAATATCCACGACAAGAACATCAACGGCGCCGCCGCCGGCATCCTGAAACAGAACATCCTGGGGGGCAGTTGCGCCAGGGTCTGTCCGACGGAAATCCTGTGCGAAGACGTCTGCGTGCGCAACCACGACGCGGAAGGCCAGCCCGTCAAGATCGGTCTCTTGCAGCGCTACGCCGTCGACCACATGCATTTCGCCAGCCACCCGTTCCAGCGGGCAGCAAGCACGGGCAAGACGATTGCCATCGTCGGCGCAGGGCCGGCCGGTTTGTCGTGCGCGCACCGCCTGGCCATGCTGGGCCACGACGTGGTGATCTTCGAGAAGGAAGACAAGGCGGGCGGCCTCAATGAATACGGCATCGCCAAGTACAAGCTGACGGACGATTTTGCGCAAAAGGAAATCGACTTCCTGCTGGACATCGGCGGCATCGAGATCCGATGTCGCCAGGCGCTGGGCGAGAACCTGCAGCTGCGCGACTTGCACGCGCAGTATGACGCCGTGTTCCTGGGACTGGGCCTGGGCGCCAGCCGCAAGCTGGGCTTGACGGGCGAAGATGCACCAGGTCTCCTGGCCGCCGTCGATTATATTAGCGCGCTGCGCCAGGCGGACGACCTGGCCGCGCTGCCCGTGCCGAAACGGGCGGTTGTGATTGGCGCCGGCAATACGGCCATCGACATGGCCGTGCAGATCCAGCGCTTGGGCGCCGAGGAAGTCACCCTCGTCTACCGGCGCGGCTTCGACGCCATGACGGCTACCCACCATGAACAGGAGATCGCCAAGGCGAATCAGGTGCGCATGCTGACGTGGGCCCAGCCGCAGCAGGTACTGCTCGACGCTGCCGGCAAGGTGGCCGGCATGCGTTTCGAAAAAACCGCCATGCAGGGCACGCGCCTGGCGGGAACGGGCGAAACGTTCGACGTGGCGGCCGACGCCATCTTCAAGGCCATCGGCCAGAGCCTCGACACGGAAGTGCTGATTGACCCGATGGCGTCGCTGCTGAAACGCGAAGGCGACAAGATCGCCGTCGATAGTGGCTTTCGCACCGTGCTGCCGGGGATTTACGCGGGCGGCGATTGCGTGGCGCCGGGACAGGACTTGACGGTGCAAGCCGTCCAGCATGGCAAGCTGGCCGCTCTGGCCATCCATTCCGATTTGTTCAATAAAGTGGAGGCTGCATAATGGCTGATCTCAGCATCGAATTTTGCGGCATCAAGGCGCCGAATCCCTTCTGGCTGGCGTCCGCACCGCCGACCGACAAGGCTTACAACGTGGTGCGCGCCTTCGAGGCGGGGTGGGGCGGCGTCGTGTGGAAAACGCTCGGTGAAGATCCTGCCGCCGTCAACGTCTCGTCGCGTTATTCCGCCCTGTACGGCAAGAACCGCGAAGTGGTCGGCTTCAATAACATCGAGCTGATCACCGACCGCTCTTTGGCAATCAACCTGCGCGAAATCACGCAGGTGAAAAAGGACTGGCCTGACCGCGCCATGATCGTCTCGCTGATGCTGCCGTGCGAAGAACACTACTGGGCCGACATCCTGCCCAAGGTCGAGGCGACGGGTGCGGACGGCATCGAACTCAATTTCGGTTGCCCGCACGGCATGCCGGAGCGGGGCATGGGCGCGGCCGTGGGCCAGGTGCCCGAGTACGTGCAGATGGTCACCGCCTGGTGCAAAAAGCACAGCAAGCTGCCCGTCATCGTCAAGCTCACGCCCAACATCACGGACGTGCGCATGCCGGCGCGCGCGGCCAAGGCGGGCGGCGCGGATGCCGTCTCGCTGATCAACACCATCAACTCGATCACCTCGCTGGACCTGGACCGCATGGTGGCCTTGCCCATCGTCGGCGGCGCCAGCACGCACGGCGGCTATTGCGGCTCGGCCGTCAAACCGATCGCCCTGAACATGGTGGCGGAAATCGCCCGCGATCCGCAGACGCATGGCTTGCCCATTTCCGGCATCGGCGGCATCGGCAACTGGCGCGACGCGGCCGAATTCATCGCCCTGGGCGCCGGCTGCGTGCAGGTGTGCACGGCCGCCATGCTGCATGGTTTTCGCATCGTCGAAGAGATGAAGGATGGCCTGTCGCGCTGGATGGATGAAAAGGGTTATGAACGCATCAGCGACTTTTCCGGCAAGGCCGTGGCCAACACGACGGACTGGAAATACCTGGACATGAATTACCAGGTGATCGCGCAGATCAACCAGGACGACTGCATCAAATGCGGCAAGTGCTACGTGGCGTGCGAAGACACCTCGCACCAGTCGATTGCGCAACTGATCGACGCGGCCGGCACGCGCACCTATGAAGTGATCAAGGACGAATGCGTGGGTTGCAACCTGTGCGAAATCACCTGTCCGGTGCAGGGCTGCATCACGATGGTGCCGCAGACAACGGGCAAGCCATACATGAACTGGACGCAGGATCCACGCAACCCTCGGGCATTGGCGGAGACGGCATAGGGCACGGTTATTGCGTGCGTTTTATTTGTAAACAGCGGCCGGCCTTTGCGGTAAGCTAGATTGACTTAAAGGTCGCGCCGTTTCTATAAAACCGATCCCCTCCCAACCGATGGAGCATACCTGTGAACCACGACTACTCAGGCAACACGCAACTCTGGAATGAAGACCTGGCGCCCACCACGGCGGCGCAGCGCACGTGGCGGTGGTACCACTTTGCCGCGCTGTGGGTCGGCATGGTGATGTGCATTCCCGCCTACACCCTGTCGGCCAGCCTGATCGACAGCGGCATGTCCGGTTACCAGGCTGTGCTCACGGTATTTCTCGCCAACGCCATCGTGCTCCTGCCCATGCTGCTGATCGGCCATGCAGGCACCAAGTACGGCATCCCTTACGCGGTGCTGGCGCGCGCCTCGTTCGGCACCATGGGCGCGCGTCTGCCCGCCCTGATGCGCGCCATCGTTGCCTGCGGCTGGTACGGCATCCAGACCTGGTTCGGCGGGCAGATGATCTACACCCTGATGGGCGTGCTGGTGGGCCATGAACTGGGCGGCGAGAAGATCGCGGGCCTGGGCATCAACGGCAGCCAGCTGCTGTGCTTCCTTGCTTTTTGGGCCATCCAGTTCTATTACATCCTGCATGGCATGGAATCGATCCGCAAACTCGAAACCTATACGGCGCCGCTGAAAATCCTCATCTGCTTCGTGCTGCTGTACTGGGTGCACAGCAAGGCGGGCGGCGTGGCCAGCCTGCTGGACCAGCCATCGCAGTTTATCCCCGGCGGTAAAAAAGCGGGCCAGTTCTGGAGCGTCTTCTGGCCATCGTTGACGGCCATGGTGGGTTTCTGGGCCACCCTGGCATTGAATATCCCCGACTTCACGCGCTTTGCCAAGACGCAGCGCGACCAGGTGATCGGCCAGTCGATCGGCTTGCCGGTGCCCATGGGCCTCCTGGCCATGCTGGCCGTGATCGTCACGGCAGGTTCCGTCGTCATGTACGGCAAGGCCATCTGGGACCCCGTCGACTTGGCCAGCCGCATGACGGGCGCCGCCGTGCTGATCGCCCTGATCATTCTCTTGATCGATACGGTCAGCGTCAACCTGGCGGCCAACCTGGTGGGGCCGGCGTATGACTTTTCCTCGCTGGCGCCGAAGCAGATTTCGTACAAGATGGGCGGCTACATCACGGCCTTCATCGCCATCGTGATGATGCCGTGGAAGGTGCTCGAGTCGACGCAAGGCTATATCTTCACGTGGCTGATCGGCTACTCGGCCCTGTTGGGGCCCATCGCCGGCATCCTCATCGTCGACTATTATTTTGTGCGCAAGACGCAGCTGGACGTCAAACAGCTGTACCGCGACGACGGCGTCTACTCGTATGGCAATGGCTGGAACATGGCGGCCCTGATCGCCTTTGTCATCGCCGTGCTGCCGAACATCCCCGGCTTTTTGAACGCGGCCTTTCCCGCGGCGTTTCCCGGCGTGGGCGAAGGCTTTAAAACCATCTACACCTACGCCTGGTTCGTGGGCGTGGCCATCGCCGCCGTCGTGTACGGCGTCATGATGAAGGGCAAGGCCGTGGCGCACGTGCAGCAGGCGCCGCAGTCGTAATCACTCAAGGAGACAAGATGACTACACTGATACGTGGCGGTACCGTCGTCAACGCCGACCGCGCGTTTCGCGCCGATGTGCTGATCGAGGGCGCCATCATCGCCGCCGTCGGCGAGAATCTGGCCGTACCGGCAGGGGCTACCGTGATCGACGCGGGCGGCCTGTACGTGATGCCGGGCGGGATCGACACGCACACGCACATGAATCTGCCCTTCATGGGCACCGTGACGTCGGACGATTTTTTCACGGGCACGGCGGCGGGTCTGGCGGGCGGCACCACCACCATCATGGACTTCGTCATTCCGGCGCCGAAGCAATCCTTGCTCGAGGCGTATCACCAGTGGCGCGAGTGGTCGGCCAAGGCGGCTGGCGACTACACCTTCCACGTGGCGATCACCTGGTGGAGCGAGCAGGTACATGCAGAGATGGGAGTGCTGGTGCGCGAGCATGGCGTGAACAGCTTCAAGCATTTCATGGCCTATAAAAACGCCATCATGGCCGACGATGAAACCCTCGTGAAAAGCTTTACCCGTTCGCTGGAACTGGGTGCGCTGCCTACTGTGCATGCGGAAAACGGCGAGCTGGTTTTCCAGCTGCAGCAAGCCTTGCTCAAGAAGGGAATCACGGGACCGCAGGCCCATCCCCTGTCGCGCCCACCGGCCGTGGAAGCGGAAGCGGCCAACCGCGCCATCGCGATTGCCAACGTCTTGAATACCCCCGTGTACATCGTGCACGTCTCGTGCGCCGAGTCGCTCGACGCCATTACACGGGCGCGCGCCAACGGCCAGCGCGTGTATGGCGAAGCGCTGGCGGGCCATTTGGTGATCGACGACAGCGTCTATCAGAGCGACGATTTCGACTTCGTCGCGGGCCACGTCATGAGCCCGCCGTTTCGCGGCAAGCACCATCAATCGGCCCTGTGGCACGGCCTGCAAAGCGGCAACCTGCACACGACGGCCACCGACCACTGCACCTTCTGTGCCGAGCAGAAGGCGGCCGGCAAGGACGACTTTACGCGCATCCCGAACGGCTGCGGCGGCGTCGAGGAACGCATGGCCGTCGTGTGGGACGCTGGCGTCAATTCCGGCATGCTGACGCCGTCCGAATTCGTCAAGGTCAGTTCCACCAATGCGGCGCAGATCTTCAATATGTATCCGCGCAAGGGCCTCATCGCCGTCGGCAGCGACGCCGACATCGTGCTGTGGGACCCGCATGGCACGCGCACCATTTCCGCCGCCACGCAGTTTGCCAAGGGAGGCTTCAATGTCTTCGAAGGGCGCACCGTGCGCGGCATCCCCAGCACCACGATTGCCGCTGGCAAGGTGGTGTTCCACCAGGGCGAACTGATGGCCGTCGAAGGGGCCGGGCGCTATATCGAGCGGCCCGCCTTTTCCGCCACCACCGCATAAGGAGTTGACGATGGATGCATTGCGTATCAATGGCGAACGATTGTGGGCGGCCCTGATGGAGCTGGCGCAGATCGGCGCGACAGCGAAGGGTGGCGTCAAGCGCCTGGCCCTGACGGACCTGGACAAACAGGGACGCGACCTGGTGGTGGGTTGGGGCCGCGAAGCTGGCATGAGCATCACCATCGACCAGATCGGCAACGTCTTCATGCGCCGCGACGGCACGGACAATACCTTGCCACCCGTGATGACGGGCAGTCATATCGACACGCAGCCTACGGGCGGCAAGTTCGATGGCAATTATGGCGTGCTGGCGGGCCTGGAAGTGGTGCGCACCCTGAACGACTTGAAAATCAAGACGCAGGCGCCCATCGAAGTGGCCTTCTGGACCAACGAGGAAGGCTCGCGCTTCGTGCCCGTGATGATGGGTTCCGGCGTATTTTGCGGCGCCTTTTCGCTCGAAACGGCGTATGCAGCGAAAGACACGGAAGGCAAAACCGTGGGCGAGGAACTGGCGCGCATCGGATACAAGGGCGAGCAGGTGCCGGGCGACCATCCGATCGGCGCCTACTTTGAAACGCATATCGAACA
The DNA here is from genome assembly GCF_001445815.1 of Janthinobacterium sp. Ant5-2-1. Taxonomy (NCBI): domain Bacteria; kingdom Pseudomonadati; phylum Pseudomonadota; class Betaproteobacteria; order Burkholderiales; family Oxalobacteraceae; genus Janthinobacterium; species Janthinobacterium sp. Ant5-2-1. The sequence continues at coordinate 6,242 of NZ_LNCE01000027.1, forward strand.
GGGGCCCGTGCTGGAAGATGCCGATAAAGTCATCGGCGTCGTGCCAGCCGTGATGGGCTTGTCGTGGTACGACTGCGTGGTGACGGGCATGGAAGCGCATGCGGGTCCCACGCCCATGGGTTTGCGCAAGGATGCGCTGCAGGTGGCCACCACCATCATGCAGGAAGTGGTGGCGATCGCCAACCGCTACCCGCCGTATGGGCGCGGCACGGTGGGCATGGTGCAGGTGTTCCCGAACAGCCGCAACGTGATTCCCGGCGAAGTCAAATTCAGCATCGACCTGCGCAACGTGAACGACGAACTGCTCAACACCATGCATGGCGAAATCACGGCCTTCATCGACGCCATGCGTGACAGGACGGGACTGGGCATTTCACTGGAACGGGTGTCCTACTACCCGCCATGCCCGTTCCACCCCGACTGCGTGGGCGCCGTGCGCAACGCCACGGAAAAACTCGGCTACTCGGTGATGGACGTGGTCTCCGGCGCCGGCCACGACGCCATCTACGCGGCCCGGCTGGCGCCGGCCGGCATGATCTTCGTGCCGTGCAAGGACGGCATCAGCCACAATGAAATCGAAGACGCCAAGCCCGAGCACCTGGAAGCGGGCTGTAACGTGCTGCTGCACGCGATGCTGGAGCGGGCCGTGGCGGTATAGCCTTAGGGCTTGGGCTGGAAGTTGCGCAAAAACGCCAGCAGCGCGCGCGCCGCGATGTCGGCGTCGTCGGCCGTCATGGTTTCCAGCGGGTTGTGGCTGATGCCGCCATTGCCGCAGCGGGTAAACAGCATGCCCACGTCGGTGATGGCGGCCATGGCCATGGCGTCGTGGCCGGCGCCCGACAGCAATGCGTATGGTTCGATGCCCACCGATTCCACGGCCTGCGCCAGTTGTGCCATCAGCCATGGCGCGCACGGCGCCGCACGCGCCGACAGCAGCAGTTCCAGCTGGTAGTCGATCTGGCGCCGCGCGCAGATGGCGGCGATGCCATCGAGGATATCGTCGACAGCCGCCTGGCGCACGGCGTCAACGGCCGCGCGGATATCGAGCGACAGGGTGCAGGCGCCGGCGATCACGTTGACGGAGCCGTTGGGCACGTGCAGCTGGCCCACGGTGCCCACCAGCGCCTCGCCCTGGTTGCAGCGCTGTTCCACCAGCAGGATGATTTCGGCGGCCGCGCTGGCTGCGTCCTTGCGCATGCTCATGGGCGTGGTGCCCGCGTGGCTGGCCACGCCGCCAAGATTGACCAGGTAGCGCGAGCTGCCGGCAATCGCCGTGACGATCCCCAGCGGCAGGTCGCGTTCGAGCAGCACGGGTCCCTGCTCGATATGCACTTCCACATAGCCGAGCAAGTCGGCGGGATCGCGCGCGATGGCGCCGATGGCGCCCGCATCGTGGCCGGCGGCGGCCAACGCGTCGCGCATGCTTACGCCGTCCGCGTCAAGCTGTTCCAGCAGCGACACGTCGAACTTGCCCGTGACGGCCGTGCTGCCCAAAAATGTGCTCTTGAAGCGCACGCCTTCTTCCTCGGCGAAGCCGACGACCTCGAAATGGAAGGGCAGCTTTTCGCCCCGTTCGTGCAGGTGGCGCACGACGCCGATCGGCAGCACGATGCCCAGCCGGCCGTCGTACTTGCCGCCGTTGCGCACCGTGTCGTAATGCGATCCCGTCATCAGGGTCTTTGCGCCAGGCGCGTCAGACAGATAGCGGCCGACGACATTGCCGACGGCGTCGATGTGCACCTGCATGCCGGCGTCCCGCATCCAGTCGGCCAGCTGCGCGGCCGTTCTCCGGTGCGCCGGCGTCAGGTAGGCGCAGGTCAGGTTGTAATCGCTGTCGCTCCAGCCGGCCAGGGTTTCCGCCTGCTGCATGATGGCCGGGCCGAAGTCCAGGCGCACGTCGAACAAGTCGTTCAGGCGCAGCTCGGCGATGCGCTTGATCTGCCGCAGCGATTCGGCCAGTTCATCGGCGTGGCGGTTTTTCAGGCGGCGCGCAAACGTGGCGATGATGTCCTGGCGCGTCAAGCCTTCGCCCGTCGGGCCCTTGACGGCCAGGATGAAGGGAAAGCTGAACTTCGCGTTGTAATCGCTATTGAGGTGCTGCAGGGTGGAAAATTCCTCGGCGCTGCACAGGTTCAGGCCGGACTTGGCCTGTTCGCGCGTCGATTCCGCCGTCAGCTGCCCGGCGATGGCGGCCTTGCCGGCCAGCTCCGGGTGGGCGCGGATAAGCCCCAGCTGCTCTTCGGGCGAGGCTTGCGCCAGCACGCGCTGCAGTTCCGTCTTGAGCGCCGTCAGGCTGGCAAACGGCCGGGCGGCGGCCGCGCGCTGGGCGATCCAGGGCGAATGTTCGTAGATGCCGTGCAGCCGTGCGATAAAGTCTGCCGGGCTGCCGGCGTTCAGGTCTGAAAGGGTGGTCATGGTTTTCCGATCATGCAAGCGGTGATGATAGCGCCCCGTTCTGCGTCCATTATATGCGCGCGCTGATAGCGGCTATCGCTGCACCAGCGCCTTGGCGGCCGCGCTGACCTGGTCGCGCAGCCATTTGTGCTCGGGCGCCTGGTGCACGCGCTGGTGCCACAGCTGGTAAAAGCGCATGGGCGGGAATTTCAAGGGCACGGTATACGTTTTCAGCGGCAGGGTCTTTTCATAGAAGCGCATGAATTGCCGGCCCGTGGTGAGCACCAGGTCCGTCTGCGTCAGCATGTAGGGAATCAGGCCAAAATACGCCGATTCCACCACCACGTTGCGCTGCAGGTTTTGCCGTTCGAGGAAGGAGTCGATCACGCCGTGATAGCCGGGCATCATCTGCGACGGCGCCACGTGGGGCAGGCTCAGATAATCGTCGAGGGTCATCGCGTCGCTGGCCGTGCGCCGCGCATAGGCGTTTTCCGCATGCATGGCGCAGATGATGGGGTCTTCGAACAGCTTCGAGATATGCAGGTGCGCAGGCGGCTCGTCCCAGTTGGCGATCACCAGGTCCAGGCCACCATCGGACAGTTGGCGGATATGGTCGATGCCCGGCCCCAGGCTATGCAGCACGACGCGGCTTTTCGGCGAGCCGCGGCGCAGCAGGGCCACGACGTTCGGCAGGAACTGGCTGTCCAGGTAGTCGGGTGCGGCGATATGGAAGGTGCGCGCCTCTTCCTGCGCCACGAACGGCGTCTTCTTGACGAACAGGCTTTCCGTCTGGTCGAGGATGCGCTTGGCCGGATTGAGCAGGCTTTCGCCATGCTGGGTGGGCACCATGCCGCGCGCGCCGCGCACGAGCAGCGGGTCGCCCGTCAATTCTCTAAGCTTGCGCAGGGAGGCGGAAATCGAGGGTTGCGGCTGATTGAGCTTCAATGCCACGCGCGAGACGTTCTTTTCCACCAGCAGCAGGTAAAGGATGCGGATCAGGTGCAGGTCGAGGTGTTGCGGCAGGCTGGACATGTGGCGGCGCCTCTGTTGTATATCGATTTGAATATGTCAAATATACGATATTTTTCATGTGATGGGCGGTAAATCCGTTTATCTTGTGTAGATTGGCACGAATATTGGTTCGGTCTGACTAGAGGAAATTTATGGAAGTATTTGCCTACCTGATCCCGTACGGCCTTGAGTGGCTGAACCTGATCGTCCGCTGGCTGCACGTTATCACGGGCATCGCCTGGATCGGTGCTTCCTTTTATTTCGTCTGGCTCGACAACTCGATCCGCCCGCCCGCGCCCGGTTCCGAGCTGGCGAAGAAGGGCGTATCGGGAGAATTGTGGGCCGTGCATGGCGGCGGTTTCTACAACCCGCAAAAATACTTGGTGGCGCCCGCCGAACTGCCGAAGGAGCTGCACTGGTTCAAGTGGGAAGCGTATTCGACGTGGCTGTCCGGTTTTGCGCTGCTGACGATTGCCTACTATTTCAATGCCCAGGCCATGATGATCGACAGGGCCGTGGCCGATATCAGCAGCGGCCAAGCTGTCGGCATCGGCATCGCCACCCTCGTCATCGGCTGGACCGTGTACGACCTGCTGTGCCGCTCGAAGCTGGCGGAATATGAACTGTGGTTTGGCGTGACGGTGTTCGCGCTGATCGTCGGTGCCGCGTACGTGCTCACGCATTTGCTCAGCGGGCGTGCCGCCTACATCCACGTGGGCGCCATGATCGGCACCATCATGGTGGCCAATGTGCTGATGCTGATCATTCCCGGCCAGCGCAAGATGGTCGAGGCCATGGCGGCCGGCAAGCTGCCCGATCCCAAGCACGGCTTGAAAGCCAAGCAGCGCAGCGTGCATAACAATTATTTCACGTTGCCGGTGCTGTTCATCATGATCAGCAACCATTACGCGATGACTTACCGGAACGACCACGCGTGGTTGGTGCTGGCGCTGATCATGGCGGCCGGCGTCTTTATTCGCCACTTCTTCAACCTGCGCCACAAGGGACGTGTCGAGTGGCGTTATCCTGCTCTCGGCGTGGCTTTGCTGCTGGCCGTTGCCGTGGCCATCGCACCGAAGGCGCCGGCGCCGGTAGCGACCGTGGCTGCGGTGGACCCGGCCGCGCAGTTCAAGGCCGTGCATGCCATCATCGCCCAGCGCTGCGCCACCTGCCATTCGGCCCAGCCCACGCAACCGGGTTTCGCCACGGCGCCAGCCGGCATGATGCTGGATAATGAAACGCAAATCCGCCAGCACGCGGCGCAAATCTACAAGCAGGCCATCGAGCTGAAAGCCATGCCGATCGGGAACCTGACCAATATGACGGAGGCCGAGCGCAGCGAGCTTGGCGCCTGGCTGCAACAGACCATGCAAGGAGCAAAATGACTACGCACGCAGAAAAAATCACGGCCTGGATCGACGACCACTTCGACGAGGAGATCGCATTTTTACAGAAGGTGGTGCAGCAGCCGACGGATACGCCGCCCGGCAATAACGCGCCCCATGCGGACCTGGTGGCGCAGCTGCTGCAGGCGTATGGCTGGAATGCGGAAAAGCACGCCGTCCCAAAGGACCAAGTGGAAGCCTACGGCATGCAGAGCATCACCAACCTGATCGTGCGCCGGCCTTATGGTGCGGGCGGGCCGACAGTGGCCCTGAACGCGCATGGCGACGTGGTGCCGCCCGGCGACAACTGGACGTATCCGCCGTACGGCGGCCAGATCGACGGCGGCTATATGTATGGCCGCGCGACGGCCGTCTCGAAAGGCGACTTCGCCACCTATGTGTTTGCCGCGCGCGCCCTGGAAGCGCTGGGCATTCCCTTGAAGGGCCAGCTGGAACTGCACTTCACGTACGACGAGGAATTCGGTGGTTTGCTGGGGCCGGGCTGGCTGCTGGAACAGCAACTGACGAAGCCCGATTTCGTCATCGCCGCCGGTTTCAGCTACGGCATCGTCACGGCGCACAATGCCTGCTTGCAGCTGGAAATCACCGTGCATGGCAAGTCGGGCCACGGCTCAATGCCTGAGACAGGCCATGACGCGCTGCAGGCGGCCAACAAGATTCTCAATGCGATCTACGGCCAGCTGCCGGAGCTGAAAAAGATCAAGTCCAAAGTGGCCGGCATCGGCTCGCCCACCATGCTGGTGGGCCGCATCGATGGCGGCACGAATACCAATGTGGTGCCGGGCAAGGTGGTCATGAAGATGGACCGCCGCATGATTCCGGAAGAAGACCCGGTGGCGGTGGAGGCGCAGGTGCGCGCGTTGATCGAGGATGCCGTGCGGGGCGAGCCTGGCATCCGCATCGAAATCCGCCGCCTGCTGCTGTCGCACGCGCTGCGGCCCTTGTCCGGTTCCGAACAGCTGGTCGGCAGCCTGCAAAAGAATGCACAAGCGATTCTGGGCGAGAGCATTCCCGCCGTCGGCACGCCCCTGTATGCGGATGCGCGCCTGTATGGCGAGCGGGGCATCCCGGCCGTGCTGTATGGCGCCGGCCCGCGCACGGTGCCCGAATCGAACGCGAAGAAGGCCGACGAGCGCCTGGCGCTCGATGATTTGCGCAAGGCGAGCAAGATCGTCGCCTTGACCCTGCTCGACTTCCTGGGCGAGAAATAGGGCGGGTGCTTTGGCTTACAATGGGGCGGACACTCAACCTGTGAAGAAGAGCCCCCATTGAATACCCGTTTTCTCGAAGCGTTTGTCTGGGCTGCGCGACTGGGCAGCTTTCGCACGGCGGCCGACAAGCTGCACATCACGCAGGCGGCCATTTCGAACCGCATCGCCTCGCTGGAGCAGGATTTCGGCACGCGTCTGTTCGACCGCGACGCGCGTGAAATCCGCCTGACCTTCGCCGGGCGCAACCTGCTCGTGTACGCCGAACGCATGCTGGAACTGTGCCGCGACATGTATGCGGCCAATTCCTCGCCCGCGCTGATCACGGGCGAAGTGCGTATCGGCGTCATCGAAACCATCGTGCATACGTGGCTGATCCCGTTCCTGCAGCGCGTGCAGGAGCGTTATCCTGGCATCGAGATTCAGCTGACGTCGGAATCGACGCGCCGCCTGCACGAACAGCTGCAGCAGGGCGAACTCGATATCGCGCTGCAGACGGACATGCTGACGGGCGACCATATCCGCAGCACGGGCAGCGGTGCCATCGCCATGGGCTGGGCCGGCAGGGCCGCCGACTGGCCCGATACGGGCGTGCCGTTCACGGTGGCGCAACTGGCGCAGCATCCGATCATCACCATGAACCGCGGTTCGCAGCCTCATTCGGCCTTGAAGGCGCTGTGTCAGGACGAGGGCGTGCAACTGGGAAGAGTCCATTGCGTCAGCTCGATTTCCGCCATCGTGCGCCTGGTCAAAGCGGGCTTCGGCATCGCCGTGCTGCCGCTGGCGCCCCTGCGCGAGGAAATCGAGCAGGGCCACATCGCCCTGATCCCCTGCACCAGCAGCCTCGCGCCGCAGCGCATCGTCATCAGCTACAGCGAAGACATCACCACGGAAGCGATCCAGTTGGTGGCCATGCTGGCGTGCGAAGAGGCGGCACGGTTTAGCGTGGGGCTTGCGGACGAGTACGGAGCTTGACGCGGTGGCGTAGGTCGGATTAGCGCCCCGGCGCGTAATCCGACAACATTGTTGGCCTCATCTCCACCCACAAGAAAAACTTATCAGTCTCGTTCAGAATAACCCGTTTGCCAAGTGATGGCGTGCCACCTATTCTGGGTTGGCACACCACCCATAACGCAGAACGGAACCATCATGACGACGTCCCCCACCTTGCCAGGCATCCTGTTTGTCTGGACCAGCGCCGACCCCGAACACGAACGCGATTTCAACCGCTGGTACGATCGCGAACACGTGGAAGAGCGCGTGCGCATTCCCGGCTTCGTCAGCGGCACGCGCTACCAGAGTGTGCGCGGCCCCCGCAAATACCTGGGCCTGTACCGCACCGTGTCGCTGGGCGCCTTCCAGACGCCCGACTACTTCAAGGCCTTCGGCCAGCAGACGCCATGGTCGCTGACGAACTTGCAACGCATGGTCGACCCCATGCGCAGGGTTTGCGCCATCGAGGCGGAAACGGGCATGGGCACGGGCGCCTGGCTGGCCGTGCTGCGCCTGGGCGCGTCCGCCATCGGTCAGGATGCGCAAGCCGTGGACTCCATGGCCACACTGGGAACGAAGCTGCTGCAGATCGACGGCGTCATTGCCACGCGCCTGCTGACACCGGACGCGAATCTGTCCGGCCCCCTGCCGGCGGAACGGACGGAGGGCCGCGTGCTCGACCCGATTTTCCTGATCGATGCGTCCTCCGAAAGCGCCGCCATGGCGGCCGCCAATGCCGCCAGCGCGGCGCTGGAACTGGATGCGGAACAGGCAGCCATCCTGCAACTGTCCTGGCAACTGCGCGAGGCGGACCTGCGCGCTGCCTGACACGGCCGCGCGCATCTTGCCGGCACCGATAACACGAGACACGGGCCACGGCGCAGGGCAAAGCATCCTGCGCCGGGCTTGCAATAAAACTGACGAGAGAGGTAGGCTATGACCACATATACGAACGCTGCGCATCCTGCGGCTCAGGCACCGGACGGGAAGGCCACGACGGCCAAGACGGGCCGCCTGGCCACGGCCAGCATGGTCGGCACGACCCTGGAATGGTATGACTTCACCGTCTACAACACCATGGCCGCGCTGATCTTCAACCACCTGTTCTTTCCCTCGTTCGACCCGCTGACGGGCACCATCCTGGCCTTTTCCACGTATGCGGTCGGCTATATCTCGCGCCCGATCGGCGGCGTGATCTTCGGCCACCTGGGCGACAAGCTGGGACGGCGCTGGGTGCTGGTGGTGACCCTGATGCTGATGGGCGTGACGACGGGCCTGATGGGTCTCTTGCCGACGTATGCGACGGCCGGCATCTGGAGCCCCATCCTGCTGGTGGCGCTGCGTTTCGTGCAGGGCATCGCCTTGGGCGGCGAATGGGCGGGCGCCGTGCTGATCTCCGTCGAACACGGGGCGCCGGACAAGCGGGGCCGCAACGCGTCGTGGACGCAGGTGGGACCGTCGTTCGGCACCTTGCTGGCGACTGGCTGCATCGGCCTGATCACGTACCTGCTGCCGCATGAAGCGTTCATGGACTGGGGCTGGCGCATGCCGTTCATCGCCAGCCTGCTGCTGGTGGCGTTCGGCATGTGGATACGCAGCGGCATCGAGGAAACCCCGCTGTTCAAGGAACTCGACCAGCAGGACGCGAAGGCGGAAGCGCCGATCGGCGACGTGCTGCGCCTCTACTGGCGCCGTCTGCTGATCGCCGGCGGCGTGCGCATCGGCTCGGACGTGCTGTATGCGCTGGTGGTGGTGTTCACCCTGACGTACGTGACGACGGTGCTGCACCTGTCGTCGACCCTGGCGCTCACCGCCATCATGATCGGCACGGCCTGCAATGCGCTGTCGGTGCCCGTGTTTGGCGCGCTGTCGGACAAGATCGGCCGCCGTCCCGTGTATGCGCTGGGCGCCATCCTGGGCCTCGTGTGGGCGTTTGCCTTCTTCACCTTGTTAGACACGGCCAGCCCGGCCGCCATCGTCACGGCCGTCGTCGTGGGCCTAGTCATCCACGCCATCATGTACGGCCCGCAGGCGGCCTTCGTCATCGAGCAATTTCCCACCAAGGTGCGCTATGCGGGTTCCTCGCTGGCCTACACCCTGGCCGGCGTCATCGGCGGCGGCTTCGCCCCGCTCGTCATCGCCAGCCTGTACCGCTCGTACAACAGCACCATGGCCGTCTCGCTATACGTGGCGGCGGCCTTGCTGATCACCGGCGCCGCGGTTTTTGCGGCACGCGAAACGGGCCGCGGCCCTCTTGAGGAATAACATCATGACGACATTGCATTTTCAACTGGCAGGCCACGGCCCCGTCACCTTCGACATCGATCACCTGATCATCGCCGGCTGGACGGGCCGCGACATGGCGATGGTGGAGCACCATATCGCCGAACTGGAAGCCATCGGCGTGGCGCGCCCGAAAAGCGTGCCGACGTTTTATCGCGTCTCGGCATCGCTGCTCTCCAGCGACGGGGCCATCGAAGTGCCGGGCGGCGATTCGTCGGGCGAGGCGGAATTCGTGCTGTTTTCCACGGAATACGGCCTGCTGGTGGGCATCGGTTCGGACCACACGGACCGCAAGGTGGAAAGCTATGGCGTGACGGTGTCGAAGCAGATGTGCGGCAAGCCCGTGGGCGATACCTTGTGGCGCCATGCGGACGTGGCCGACCACTGGGACCAGCTGCAGATGCGTTCCTGGCGCGAGCGCGCCGGCGTGCCGGCCCTGTACCAGGATGGCCCCGTGACGCGCATGCTGTCGCCGGAAGACCTGATTCAGCGCTACACGGGGCAAACGACCCTGCCCGTGGGTAGCGCCATGTTCTGCGGCACGCAACCGATCATCGGCGAGATGGGCCATGGCGACGCCTTCGCGCTGGAACTGTATGATCCAGCCTTGCAGCGCCGCCTGCAGCACCGCTATGCCGTGCAAACCCTGCCCGTGGAAGGATAGAACAATGACCAAGACCATCCGTGAACTGGCGGCCGACCTGGCCGCCGGCCGCACCACCAGCGTGGCACTGACACAGCAGATGCTGGCGCGTGCCGAAGCGCACCGGGCGCAGGGCGGCCATGCCTATGTCAGCCTCGATGGCGAACAGGCGCTGATGGAGGCGCGGGCCAGCGATGCGGCGCGCGCCGCCGGCATCGTTGCCTCGCCCCTGGCCGGCGTGCCCATCTCGATCAAGGACCTGTTCGACGTCAAAGGGCAAACCAGCAGCGCCGCCTCGCTGGCGCTGGCCGATGCCCCGCCCGCCGCGGCCGATGCGGGCGCCGTGGCGCGCCTGCGCGCGGCCGGCGCCGTCCTGCTGGGCCGCACCAACATGAGCGAATTCGCGTTTTCCGGCCTGGGCTTGAATCCCCATCACGGCACGCCGCGCAATCCGCTGGACCGCGCGCGCGTGGCGGGCGGTTCCACCTCGGGCGGCGCCGTGACGGTGGCGCTGGACATGGCGGCCGGCGCGCTGGGCACGGACACGGGTGGTTCGATCCGCATCCCGTCCGCCTTTTGCGGCCTGACGGGCTTCAAGCCAACGGCCGCGTCCGTGTCGCTGGCCGGCACCGTGCCCTTGTCCCGCTCCCTCGATTCGGCCGGCCCCATCGCCCACAGCGTCGACTGCTGCGCCATTCTGTACGCGGCGCTGTCGGGCCATGACATCGGCGCGCAGGCGCCAGCATTGAAAGGCTTGCGCTTCGGTTTTACCCTTGATTACGTCGGTACGCACGTGGAGCCGCAGGTGCAGCAGGCTTTCGATGCGGCGCTGGACCAGCTGCGGCAAGCGGGCGCGCAAGTGGAACAGTTCGATTTCCCCGAATTGCTGGAGCTGCCGGGTATCAATGGCGGTGGCGGCCTGGTGGCGGCGGAAGCCTGGCACTGGCACAGGGCGCTGCTGGAAGAGAAGGGCGCGCAGTACGACCAGCGCGTGGCGGCGCGCATCCGCCGCGGCCAGCAGCAGGGCGCGTTTGACTACATCGACTTGCTCGATGCGCGTGCGCGCCTGATCGCCATCGCGAAGCAGCGTCTGGCGCCATTCGACGCCTGGCTGATGCCCAGCGTGGCCATACTCGCGCCGGAAGTCGCGCCGCTGGAAGCGGATGACGCCACCTTCTTTGCCACGAATGGTCTCGTGCTGCGCAACGCCAGCGTGATCAACTTCCTCGACGGCTGCGCGCTGTCCTTGCCATGCCATGCCGAGGGCGAGCTGCCCGTGGGGCTGGGCATTTGCGGCCTGGCCGGCGCCGACGATACAGTGTTGCAAATCGGCCGCGCCGTGGAGGCGCTGCTACGGGGGCGTGCAAAAGAATAATGCCGTAGTGCAGGAAAATGCCAACTCTGTCATGATGGCTGGCATTAACATGGGAAAGTCGCGCTTCGGGCGCCGGCAAACTTCACACTGTGCACCGATACGACCTGATTAGCTGTCATGACTGCGGCGTGTTGTACCGCAAACGTCCGCTGCGTCCACGCGAAAAGGCGCGCTGCATCCGTTGCCGCTCGGTGTTGTATCGGGGCGCCCACGCGCGGGGCGCATCGGCCGAATTGAGCAAGGTGGTGGCGCTCACCCTGGGCGCCGCCTTCGTCTTCCTGATCGCCCAGTTTTTCCCCATCGTCGAACTCGACGTCAATGGCCTGACTTCCAGCGCCACCTTGCTCGGTTCCATCCGCGTGCTGTGGTCCGAGCAGATGCACATCGTGGCGACGATGGTCTTCCTGTTTACCATACTCTTTCCCGCCATCGAACTCGGTTCGCTGCTGTATGTGGCGCTGGGCTTGCGCTGTGGCGTCAAGGTGCCCGGTTTTAACCGCGTGCTGCGCGCCGTGCAGATGGCGCGCGAATGGGGCATGACGGAGGTGCTGATGATCGGCATCCTGATCACCGTCGTCAAGATGACCAGCCTGGCCACAGTGCTGCCGCAACCGGGCTTGTTCGCGTTTGGCGCGCTGACCCTGATGCTGGCCATCGTCGTCTCGTTCGACCCCAAGGCCCTGTGGAACCTGGGCGACGACCTGACCCGCCAGGCGCTGCCCGGCCTGCGTTACAAGGCCTTCGCTCCGGGCGAGAAGGTGGTTCCCTGCCATGCCTGCGGCCTGGTGGCGCCGCCCCTGGGCAAGGGCAGGCACCTGGTCTGCGTGCGCTGCGGCACGGCGCTGCACGTGCGCAAACCGGACAGCATCAACCGCACCTGGGCCTTGCTGATCGCCGCCATGATCCTCTACATTCCCGCCAACCTGCTGCCCGTGATGGTGACGCAATCGCTGTTCGGCGCGCAGGACGACACCATCATGAGCGGCGTCGTGCTGTTCTGGACCAGCGGCTCGAAGGGCCTGGCCATCATCATTTTCATTGCCAGCGTGGTCGTGCCCATGCTCAAGCTGGGCGTGCTGGCGCTGCTGGCGTTCACGGCGCAGCGGCGTTCGCGCTGGCGGCCGCGCCAGCGCACCATTTTGTACCGCATGGTTGAATTCATCGGCCGCTGGTCCATGCTCGACATCTTTGTCGTCACTCTGACGGTGGCGCTGGTGCGCTTCAAGTCGCTGGCCGTGATCACGGCCGGACCCGGCGCGCTGGCCTTTGGCGCCGTGGTAGTGCTGACCATGCTGGCGGCGATGCAGTTCGACCCGCGCCTGATCTGGGACCCCGTCGACGACAAGGCGGCCGAGGATGAAAAACGCAGCAGTGCAGAAAATACCGGAAACAATACAGTGATTGGAGAACAGCATGGCTGACAAAGAAACGGGCGACCTTGCCGAAACCGGCGCACGGCCTCTGCCCGAACCCGACGTGGACCCGGCCAGCCGCTGGCTGCCGTCGCTGGTGTGGCTCATTCCGCTGCTGGCCGCGCTGATCGGCGCCGGCCTGGCCGCCAAGTCCATCCTCGACCAGGGACCCACGGTGACGGTCAGCTTCAAGAGTGCCGAAGGCCTGGAGCCGGGCAAGACCAAGGTCAAATACAAGGATGTCGATATCGGCCAGGTACGCGCCATCACCCTGGGCGATGACTTGAGCAAGGTGCTCGTGACGATCGACATGAGCAAGGAAGCGCGCCGCTTCGCCACCGCCGATTCGCGCTTCTGGGTGGTGCGCCCGCAGATCGGCGCCAGCGGCGTGACGGGCCTGGGCACCTTGCTGTCGGGTGCCTACATCGGCGTCGACACGGGCAAGTCGGAAGCCAAAAAAGAGAACTTCATCGGCATGGAGAGCCCGCCCGCCGTGGCGGGAGACCAGAAGGGCAAGCTGTACACGCTGCATGCGGACAGCCTCGGCTCCGTCGACGTCGGCTCGCCCCTGTTCTTCCACCGCCTGCGCGTGGGCAAGGTGGTCAGCTTCGCGCTGGACAAGGATGGCAACGGCATCACCATGTCGGTCTTCGTGAACGCACCGTATGACCAGTTTGTCGGCAAGGATGCACGCTGGTGGCATGCCAGCGGCGTCGACGTGCGCCTCGATTCGAACGGTTTCAAATTGAATACGCAATCGCTAGCCGCCATGCTGGTGGGCGGCATCGCCTTCGAGGCGGAACATGGCCGCAAACCCGTGGAACCGGCGCCGGCCGGCACCAACTATCGCCTGGCGGCCGACGAGGCCAGCGCCATGCGCGAGCCCGATGGCGAGGCGATTACCACCGTGTTCTATTTCGACCAGTCCCTGCGCGGCTTGCAGCCTGGCGCCACGGTGGACTTCCGCGGTATCGTGCTGGGCGAGGTGCGCTCGGTGGGCATCGAATTCGACCCCGTGAAGAAGAACTTCCGCATGCCCGTCACCGTCAACCTGTACCCGGCCCGCCTGGGCATGCGCTTCAAGGCCGCCGTCGACGATGAGGAAGGCTCGGCCGGCCACCAGCTGCTCGAACGCATGGTCAGCCGTGGCTTGCGCGCCCAGCTACGCACGGGCAACCTGCTGACCAGCCAGTTGTACATCGCGCTCGACTTCTTCCCGAAAGCGCCGAAGGTGGCGCTCGATCCGAACAGGTATCCGCTGGAAGTGCCGACCGTGCCCAATACCCTTGATGAATTGCAGACGCAGATCGCCAGCATCGCCCGCAAGCTCGATCAGGTGCCGTACGCGGAGATCGGCAACAACCTGAACGCCACCATCAAGCAGGCCAATACCCTGTTCAAGCAGCTCGATGGCCAGGTGGTGCCGGAAATGCGCGATACCCTGACGGCGGCGAAACAGACCTTCGGCACGGCCGAACAGGTGCTGCAAAAGGATTCGCCGCTGCAGTCGGACGTGCGCCAGGCCTTGCAGCAGCTGACGCAAACCCTGCAATCGCTCAATGCCCTGTCGGATTATCTGGAGCGTCATCCCGAGTCCCTGATCCGCGGTAAAAAAGGAGATGAAAAAAAATGATGAAACCGATTTTTTCCGCGCTGCTGGCGGCCAGCCTGCTGGGCGCCTGCTCCACGCCCCAGCCCGAGCATTTCTATACGCTCAGCGGCGGCGCCGACGCGCAGCCGGCCAAGCCCGTCAAATACTATGTCGAGGTGCTGGCCGTCAGCGTGCCGCAGCAGGTGAGCCGCAACCAGTTTGTCGTGACGGCGCCTTCGGGACGCATCGAATTGCTGGAGCAGCAGCGCTGGGCAGGGCCGCTAGCCGGCGAGATCGGCCAGGCCCTGTCGACGGCCGTGACGAACGACCTGGGCGCCATCGATGTGTTCCGCACGCCATATCCGGACAAGCTGCCCGTGTACCGCATCAGCACCAATGTGCAGCGTTTCGAGTCGGTGATGGGACAGTATGCGCTGATCGACGCAGTCTGGAGTGTGCGCCAGCTGGCCAGCAACAAGGTGGTCACTTGCCGCACGGTCGCCAATGAAAAGGTGGGGGGCGGCTACGATGAACTGGTGCTCGGTCACCGCCGCGCCGTGAACCGCATCGCCGCCGATACAGCAAGTGTCGTGCGCGCTTTTGACAACGGCAACGCCGCCTGCCCGGCCGGCTGAGCCGCTTTCCGCTACCCAGTCCCGGCGGCCGCTGGTAAAATGCGGCCATGGGAATGACCTTGTTCACGCGCCGCTTCGCCGCCTGGATCGCCTGTTTCGCGATCCTGCTGGCGGCGCTCGCGCCATCGATTTCCCAGGCCGTCGCCAACGCCAAGCAGGAGTCCGGCTCCGGCTGGGCGGAAATCTGTTCCGTGGCCGGTATCCGTTTTGTCCAGCTTGTCCAGTCCGATGACGGCGCTGCCGATGAGAAATCCGGCGGCAAGGCCATGCAGATGGAGCATTGCGCCTTCTGTTCCACGCATGCGGGCTCCGTCGGCCTGCCGCCGACCAGCCCCGTGCTGCCGCTGCTTGTGGCCAGCGGCACGGCCATTTTCCCGTCCCTGTACTACCAGTCACCTGCACCACTGTTCATCTGGTCCACGGCGCAATCGCGCGCGCCGCCCCCTCTCGTCTAAGTTTTTGCATTTTCAATGCTGGCGTTGTCCACCTTGCGGTGTGACGCGCCGCATCCGCACACTTATACGAGAATCACATGAACAAGAAATTATTGGTGCTGGCCGCGGCCATCACCGTGGCTTACCCGTGCGCCCAGGCGCAGCAACCTGACCAAGCCGACCACGCCATCGACACCGTCGTCGTTTCCGGCTCGCGCGCGCAATCGTGGCTGTCCGAGACGCCGCAATCGATCGGCGTCGTCAATGCCAAAACCCTGGAACGCGACAAGCCCAGGACCATGGGCGATATCCTCAACCGCATCGCCGGCGTGTACTGGAACGACCTGGGCAACGAGCAGCACAGCATGAGCATCCGCCAGCCCATCGGCACGAATGCTGTCTACCAGTACCTGGAAGACGGCATTCCCATCCGCCCGCTGGGCGTCTTCAACCATAACTCGCTCAACGAGATGAACATGGCGGGCGCCGGCGGCGTGGAAGTGGTGAAGGGCGCCGCTTCCTCGCTGTATGGCAGCAATGCCGTCGGCGGCGCTGTCAATTTCCTCACGGCCGGCGCCAGCGCGACACCGACGGCAAGTGTGGGCGTGCGGCGCGATAACGTGGGCGGATTCACCCGCTACGACACGGCCGCCAGCGATACCTGGGGCCCGCTGGGACTGCGCTTTTCCCATTACAGCTCGCGCCGTTCTCGCGATAACTGGCAAGAGTACAGCTATGGCGACAAGGATTCGTTCTCGCTGCGCGCCGACTATGCGCTCAGTCCCACGTCCCAGCTGCGCGCCACCATCGTCCACACGGATCTCGATGCGGCCATGACGGGCAGCCTGTTCGAGAACGATTACCGCAATAATCCCGGCAAGAGCCTGAACACGTTTAGCTACCGCAAGGACAAGACCACGCGCATGAATCTGGCGTGGGAGGGTGCGACGACGGCCAATGGCACGAGCACCGTCACCCTGTTTACGCGCAAGAACGACCATGGGCAGCTTCCCGCGTACTCCATCGGCAGCTGTGCGGGGCTGTTGTGCAAGGGCGTCATCAACAACAACCACGTCGATTCGCTGGGGCTGGACGTGAAGCACCAGCAGGAATTCGCCTGGCTGCGTACACGCCTGATCGCCGGCGTGTATATCGACAAGAGCGACAATCCGTTTGTCAGCGATAACCTGTCCATCGTGCGCGATGCGGCCACGGGCCGCTACCTGCGCTACTCGCTGGCCAATGCGTCCACTCCGCAGGGCATGCGCGACTACCAGACGGATATCCTCAACACGGCCGTCTTCGCGCAATGGGAATTTACGCCGCTGGCCGGCACGCGCGTGGTGCTGGGCGGCCGCTCGGACGCCATCCGCTACGACTACCATAACAAGCTGGCGCCAGGCGGCAGCGTCAATTACGGCGCGCCCGACGAGTCGCGCAGCTTTTCGCATGTGAGTCCGAAGCTGGGCGCCACCTACGCCATCGGCCATGCGGGCAGCGCGTATGCGAACGTCAGCCAGGGTTTCACGCCGCCCGAAGTGAGCCAGCTGTATGGCAAGACGGGCATCGCCGACTTGCAGCCGTCCGTCTACAACAACTATGAACTGGGCTTGCGCTGGGCTTTTTTGCAGGGCCGCTTGAAACTCGATACGGCCCTGTACCGGCTCGACGGGCGCGACACCATCGTCAGCTATACCGTGTCACCGGGCAATAGCGAAAACCGCAATGCGGGGCGCACGCGCAGCGAAGGGCTGGAGCTGGGCCTGAACTACGACAGCGGCCCGTTCGACGCGCGCTTCGCCACGGCCA
Source organism: Janthinobacterium sp. Ant5-2-1 (assembly GCF_001445815.1). Classification (NCBI taxonomy): domain Bacteria; kingdom Pseudomonadati; phylum Pseudomonadota; class Betaproteobacteria; order Burkholderiales; family Oxalobacteraceae; genus Janthinobacterium; species Janthinobacterium sp. Ant5-2-1. Next base: position 23,436 of record NZ_LNCE01000027.1, read on the forward strand.
TCGCGCGCCACCGCTACCTGCGCTACCAGGTGTCCTCCACCCTCGATTACAGCGGCCGCAGCATGCCGCAGGCGCCGCGCGACATCACGTCGATCGAGATCGGCTACAAGCCCGTCGCTGGCGCGCGTATCGCGCTCGAAGCCGTGCACCAGGGGCGCTACTGGATGAACAATGCCAACACGGTGGAATACAAGGGCCATGCGCTGCTGAATGCGCGCGCCAGCTATCAGCTCGCGCGCGGACTGGAAGCGTGGGCGCAGGTGCGCAACCTCGCCGACAAGCGCTATGCCGATTCGGCCAGCAGCAGTTACTCGGGCACGGGCAGTTACGCGGCCAATACGCAGAACCAGTACACGCCCGGCGCGCCGCGCAGCGTGATGCTGGGCCTGTCCTATGCCTATAACGGACTGTGAGGATGGCTATGGACGACGCAACTTTTCTCATCGCACGGCGCAAAAGCCTGTACTGGCGCATCCACTTCTGGGCCGCGCTGATCGCCTCGCCATTCGCGCTGGTGGCCACCCTGACGGGCATGTTGTATGTGTTCACGCCGCAGATCGAGACAAGGCTGTACCAGCACCTCGACCATGTGGCGCCGCAAGTGTCCATGCTGCCGCTGGACGCCGCCGTGGCGGCAGCGGAGCGGGCGGCCCCGCGTGGCTGGACGGTGCAGAACGTGGTGCCGCCGTTTCAACAGGACGATGCGGTGCAGGTGGCGTTCGCGCCACCCGGCGGCGCTCAGGATGAACATGCGGGTCATGGGATGCCGGTGAAAGCCAGGCCCGCATTCGGCCTGCCCGCGCAAGCCATCGTCGTCTACGTGAACCCTTACGATGCGCGCGTGCTGGGCAGCCTGGCCAGCAGCGAGCGCTTCGGCAACTGGGCGAAAAAGCTGCATTCGCGCCTGCTGCAAAATGATGGCTGGCGCTGGATGATCGAGCTGGCCGCCAGCTGGCTGATGGTAATGCTGGTGACGGGCGTGGTGCTGTGGTGGCCGCGCGGCGCGCAATCGGGCTTGCCGAAGCGGGGCGCGCGCGGTCGCAATGGCTGGCGCCAGTGGCATGCTTTTCTCGGCGTGGCGCTTGGGCTGGTGAGCCTTGTGATCCTGACGACAGGGCTGACGTGGAGCCAGCAGGCGGGCGGACGCATCCGTGCGCTGCGCGACGTCAGCGGCCAGGCGCCGCCGTCCGTGCCGCGCGGCTTGCACTCAACCGAGGAGGGCGCCCCGCTCGATTGGCAGGATGCGTGGCAGGTGGCGCGCAGCCATGCGCCCGCCATCGCCGTGCAGCTGACGGCGCCGGCCAGCCAGGACGATGTGTGGCGCGCCACGATGGCCGACCGCAGCCAGCCCACCTTGCGCTTCGACCTGCAGTTCGACGCCTACAGCGGCAAGCCCCTGTATTACGCGGGCTGGGAAGCGCAGACGGCGTTCGGCAAGGCCACGGCCATCGGCATCCCGTTTCATCGCGGCGAATTCGGCTGGTGGAACCAGGCCTTGTTGCTGGTCTTTGGCGCCAGCGTGCTGTTCTCGCTGGTGTCGGGCTGGGTGATGTTTTTCAAGCGGCGTTTGCCAGGCTCGCTGGGCTTGCCCCGGCTGCTGCCGGGCGCCTGGAGTTCGCCGTCCGCGCTGGCCTGGCTGGCGGCGGTGCTCATGTGCGCGCTGATGCCGCTGCTGCTCGTTTCCGGCGCCATGCTGGTGCTGCTGGAGCTGATCCTTGCACGGGCTAGCCGCCGACGATGGGCTGCGCGATGATCCAGAGACTGAGCAAAGTGTAGGCAATCATCAGGGCCAGCATCGGATACTGGCTGCGCAGGGCCGCGCGGCGGCTGGCGTACAGGCGCAGCGCGCAGACGTGGGCCAGCCAGACGGCCGCCACATGGCCGGCGACGATGGCGAAGAGCGACACGTACCACACCACCTTGGCGTCGACGATGCCAAGGCGGATGAAGTACAGCTTGGTGCCGAACAGGTCCCAGCCCAGGCCCAGCGGGTCCGACGCCAGCGGAATCAGATACTGGCCCGCCATCGCCAAGAACGACAGGTAATGAGCGAAATGGTAGGCGATGGCGATCGGCACCAGGGTCAGCACGAAGTGGCCGGCCACGCGCGGCAGGGGCAGGGCCGGCTGGCCATCGCTGGCGCCGCAACGGGCGATCAGCGCGCAAAACAGCAGGAACACCAGCAGGAACAGGGCCGGCATCAGCAGCAGGGCGGCCGTGGTGATCCAGGCCAGCGCGCCCGGCGCCACGGCGAGGACGGCGTCGACGATGTCGTACCACGTTTGCGTTTCCAGCATGCCGTCGAAACTGACGGAGGCCAGCATCAGGATCACCAGCACCAGGCAGGCGGGCCGTACGGGTTCCACCGTCAGCAAGCCCGCCGCATACGGGCGCACGTAGCAGGCGCCGTTGCGCATGGTGATGGGCGCAAAGCGCGCCAGCAGGCCGAAGACGACGCTGAACACTTCCGCATGGCGCAGCCAGGCGGCGCGGCCGAACAGCGCCATGCCCGCCCATGTGCAGGCCGAATACAGCAGCATGCTCCAGGCCAGGCTGGCCGGCTGTTCGCTGCCTTCCCAGTTCAGCTCCATCCAGATAAAGCCGAAAAACAGGATGGCGGCCGGCCATCTGTCGAGCCAGCGCGGCCAGCTGAGCGGCGCGCGCCAGCGGGGAAACAGCTGCTGCCCCGCGCGCGCCACGCTGTCGAGCGGATTGACCAGCGCCCACAGGTCACCAAGCAGCGCCGACACGTAAGCCATGCCCACCCACCAGATGGCCCACACCATGGCGGGCGCGATATTTTTCACGGGATTTTGCACGCCCACCAGGCCTGCCACGATGACCAGGAAATACAGGGCCAGTACCAGCAGGCGCAGCGCGAAGGCGATGACGTCCGCGCCGGGAATGCGCCGCACGAGCAGGTGCGCATAGTCGCCCTGGTAGGTCGCTGTGTCACCACGACGCCACAGGGCCAGGAAGGCAAACGACAGCGCCACTGTCAACGCCGCGCCGGTGAGATAAAGCCATAGCGGCAAGGGCAGGTCGTAGCGCTGGCCAAAGCCGTGCGCATGGGCGATGCCTGGCGCGGCCAGCAGGCCGGCAGCGGCAGCGGCAGCGCGCGCCATCATCGCGGCAGCACTTCCAGGTACATCAGGGGCGCCTCGCGGTGGTGCTTGTGCTGCTTGCCCTTGTCCTCCGTTTGCGCGCCATAGCCGTGCGCGGACACGGGGAAGCGTCCCGGCACCGCAGCGTCGATACGCATGGCTTTTGTCTCGCCCGGCTTGACCGTCAGCAGCTGGTCGTAGCCATGCAAGTGGATATTGACTATTTCGTCGGTAGTCCAATCGAGCGTGATTGTATCGTGTTGTTTGACCCTTATCGTCGGCGGCTTGGCGGCGATTTTGCGTTGCGCGATGTCCAGCGCCACGCGCTGTTGCGGCAACTGCCGGCTGGCCGCCAGACCGCTCTGCGACTTGCTTTGCGCCGATATGCACAGCAGGAAAATGGCCAGGCCCAGGCCGGCAAGGGAAGGGCGGAGTGAATATTTTTTCATGCTTAAATTCTAGGAAAGATTTCCAGCATTGGCCATCTGAAAAAAAACGCCAGTTTGAAAAAGTGCGGCCGTAGAATGATCGGCGCGGATCCGACCACACTTGGGAAAGGCAGGGGACATGATGACAAATAAAAAAGCGATGTTGGCATTGGCCGTGACATGCATGGCGGCGTTGCCTGCGACGGCTGAAATCCTCGCCATGGTCAATTACGAGAGCAAGGCGCCCGAGTCATTGAAGTCGCTGAAAAGCCCCGTCGCGCCGCCGTCGCGCAAGGAGGGCATCGCCATCATCGATGTCGATCCGGAGTCGAAAAACTTCGGCAAGATCATGCGCGACATTGCCTTGCCGCCGGACCTGGTGGCGCACCATATTTTTTATAACCACGACATGAGCAAGGCCTACATCACGGCGCTGGGCAAGACGCAGCTGCGCGTGATGGACATGCGCCACAAGGACTTGCCGATCAAGGTGATCGAGGTGCCGACCTGCCAGGTGGGCGAGGACATCGTCTTTTCGGATGACCGCAAGCGCTGGTATTTGAGCTGCATGGGCTCGCAGGCGATGCTGGAAGGCGACGCCGTGCACGACAAGCCGGGGCGCACCGTCAAGCTGCCCGCGCCATATCCGCATGGCCTGGCCGTCCACGACGGCATCGACCGTACCCTGCTGACGAGCACCATCCGCCCCACGGACCTGGGCGATGCGGGGGAAGTGATCAGCGTGGTGGAAACGAGCACGGGCAAGGTGCTGGGTACGCACAAGCTGTCGAAAAAGCCGTCGCCGTCGGGCGAAGCGCCGGTGGAAGTGCTGTTCGTCCCGGGCAGCAATCCACCCGTCGCGTATGTCGCCAATATGTACGGCGGCACCGTGTGGACGGCCACGTGGAATCCGACGACAAAGGATTTCGACACGGCCCAGGTGCATGACTTTGCCGAGCAAAAGGCGGGCGTGCCGCTGGAATTGTATTTCAACAAGGGCGCCACGCGCCTGTACCTGACGACGGCCAAGCCGGGCCACCTGCATATCTTCGACCTGACGGGCGGCATCGGCAAGCCACGGCTGGTGAAATCGATTCCCGCAGCCGAAGGCGCGCACCACGTGGCGTTCACCAGGGATGGCCGTTATGCCTTCGTGCAGAACGCGCTGCTCAATTTGCCGGGCATGAGCGATGGCAGCATCACCGTCATCGACATGAAAAAAGAGGCGGTGGCGGGCAGTGTCGATACCCTGAAAAACAAGGGCCTCAATCCGAACAGCATCGTGCTGCTGCCGAAGTGGAATGACTTCATGGGACATTGAAAGACGCATTCCGCTAGAATGGAAAGGCGCGGCCAGGCTCGTTGCCACAGGCCGCACCTTTGCAATGGCTGAACATGATATTCATCGACTTCCCCGCCTTGTCCGCGCTGGCCGCCGCTTCGGCCACGATCACCAAAAAATGCAGCTGCTGCGCCGTTCCGCTCGACGCCTGGCAGCGCCTGCCCACTTCGCTGGAGTTGGACCGCTTCGAGGAAATCGGCACCCTGCGCGAAGACCCGTACGAGGAACCGACGTTCGCCGAGTACCACCCGCAGGGCACGCGCTACGACAGCGTCGATGCGCCCATCGCGCCGCGCTTTTATCCCGCGAACCTGAGCCAGGTGGCCCGCTGCCTGGACTGCGGCCGCCACTACCTGCGCTACAACGAGGCGGGCGGCTATTTCACGGAACTGCGCATCCGCGCGCTGCGCCCGGAATTGCTGGCCGACGCCGCGTAGTTACTGCTACAGGCTTTCCTTGACGTGCGCGATGCCGTGTTCATCGTAGATCGAGTACACGGCGGCGAGGATGTTTTCCAGCTCGGGCGAGCGGTCCCTATGCCGCATGCTGAATAAGATGGGCGAGAACGCGTGCTTGTCGTCGAGCTTGCGGTACACGACGTTCCGGTGATGCATGGCTTGCACGCTTTCGGGCACGATGGAAATGCCCTGGCCTGCTGCCACCAGTCCCATGGAAATCTGCAGCTCGCGCACTTCCGTGACGGGGCCGGGCGTGACGTTGCCTTCGCTGAACATGGCCAGCACCTGGTCGGCAAAGCTGGGGCGGGGCGCTTTCGGATACACGAGCAGGGTTTCGTGGGTCAGGTCCGTCAGGCGCAAGCCGCCTTCGCCCTTGGCCAGCCGGTGGCCGGGCGGCAGGGCCACCACCAGCCGCTCCTCGCGCAGCAGGATGCGGCGGATGCTGGGGTCTTCGCTTTTCAATCGCCCGAAGCCCACGTCGATGCGGCCTTCCTTCAGGGCCTTCAACTGCTGCACCGTCGTCATTTCATGCAAGGTCACGTCGACCTCGGGATGGCGCTCGCAAAAGCGGTGCACGATATCGGGCAATTCGCCATACAGGGTCGATGCGACAAAGCCGATCGACAGCGTGCGTTCCAGCTTGCCCACGCGCTGCGTCATCGCCTGCAGGTCGCGCACCTGGTCGAGCAGGGGCCGCGCATGGGCGAGGAAAAACTCGCCCGCTTCCGTCAGCCGCAAGGGGCGCGACCCTTTTTCGATCAGCGCCACGCCCAGGGTTTCTTCCAGCTGCTGCATCTGGCGGCTCAGCGGCGGCTGCGCGATGTGCAGGCGCGCGGCGGCCCGCGTGAAGTTCCTTTCTTCTGCGACCGCTACGAAGTAGCGCAAGTGCCGTAATTCCATCTTCATACCTTTCAGGTATAGGTTTGATACCAACTCGGTGTTGGACGTGGGGAGATTCGGGGAATATCGTGTCACCACTCCACAGAATTATACGGAATAAATATGATTCAAAATATCGAGACCTACCTGGTCGATGTGCCTACCATCCGCCCGCACCGCATGTCGGTCGCCACCATGAATACGCAAACCCTGGTGCTGGTGCGGCTGCGCTGCGCCGACGGCATCACGGGCTGGGGCGAAGCGACCACCATCGGCGGCCTGGGCTACGGTGGCGAAAGCCCGGAAAGCATCAAGACGAATATCGATACCTATATCGCGCCGCTGCTGGTCGGCATGGAAGCGAGCGCAGTGGCCAAGGCGATGGCCAGGGTGCGCAAGCTTATCCAGGGCAACCGCTTCGCCAAGTGCGCGATCGAAACGGCGCTGCTGGACGCGCAGGCGCGCCGCCTGGGCGTGCCGCTGTCGGAACTGCTGGGCGGCCGTGTGCGCGATGCGCTGCCCGTGGCCTGGGTGCTGGCCAGCGGCGACACGGCGCGCGATATCGCGGAAGGCGAAAAAATGCTGGAACTGCGCCGCCACCGCATCTTCAAGCTGAAGATCGGCCTGCGTGACGTGATGGATGACGTGGCCCACGTGCTGGAGATCAAACGGGCGCTGGGCGAACGGGCCAGCGTGCGCGTCGACGTCAACCAGGCTTGGAGCGAGATGGACGCCATGCGCGGCATCGCCGCGCTGGAAGCGGGCGGCGTCGACCTGATCGAGCAACCCGTCAAGGCCGGCAACCGCGCCGCGCTGGCGCGCCTGAAACAGCGATTCGACGTGGCCATCATGGCCGACGAAGCCTTGCATGGCCCCGCCGATGCGCTGGCCTTGGTGCAAGCCGATGCGGCCGACGTGTACGCCGTGAAAATCACCCAGTCGGGCGGCTTGCTGCCCGCGCTGGAAGTGGCCACCGTGGCGCGTCTGGCGGGCGTGGGCCTGTACGGCGGCACCATGCTCGAAGGCGGCGTCGGCACGGCCGCCACGGCCCACGTGTGTTCCACGTTTGCGGAACTGGCCTGGGGCACGGAGCTGTTCGGGCCTTTGCTGCTGACGCAGGAAGTCTTGCGCGAGCCGCTCGTCTACCGCGACTTCATGCTGCAAGTGCCGACGGGCCCGGGCCTGGGCGTCGAGATCGATATGGACAAGCTGCGCTCCATGCAGCGTCAATAAGGAGACACCATGTTATTCCATGTACGCATGAACGTGAACCTGCCGCTGAGCATGCCCGCCGAGCAGGCGGCGCAGCTCAAGCAGACGGAAAAGGAGCTGGCGCAGCGCCTGCAGCACGAGGGCAAGTGGCGCCACCTGTGGCGTATCGCCGGACAGTACGCCAACGTCAGCGTCTTCGACGTGGATAGCGTGGACGAGCTGCATAATTTGCTCACCTCGCTGCCGCTGTTTCCCCATATGCAGATCGACGTGATGCCGCTGTGCCGCCATCCCTCGTCGGTGCGCGACGACGATTCCTGAGGAGACATGCCATGACGCAGATAGGCAACGACACTGTCGGGCAGACGTGCAAGGTGGACGGTATCGGCCTGCATTACCGCACGGATGGCGAGCGCGGCAAGCCTTGCCTGGTCCTGTCGAATTCCCTCGGCACGGATTTGTCCATGTGGGATGCGCAGGCGGCCGCGCTGGCCGGCGATTTTTTTGTCGTGCGCTACGACACGCGCGGCCATGGCCGGTCGGCCAGCGGCGGCGCGCCGTTCGGCATCGAGCGGCTGGGGCTGGACGTGGTGGCGCTGCTCGACCACCTCGATGTGGAGCGCGCCGCCTTCTGCGGCATTTCCATGGGCGGCTTGACGGGCCAGTGGCTGGGCATACACCAGCCGCGGCGTTTGACGCACCTCGTGCTGGCGAATACGGCGGCGCGCATCGGCGGCGCCGCGCCGTGGCAGCTGCGGTCGGAGCAAGTGCGCCGCGACGGCATGGCCGCAGTGGCCGAGAGCGCCGCCACGCGCTGGTTCACGCCGCAGTTCATCGAACGCGAAGCGGAGACGGTGGCGCGCCTGGCCGGCATTTTGCGGGGCCAGGATGCCGGCGGTTATGCGGCCTGTTGCGACGTGCTGGCCCAGACGGACTTGCACGATGCCGTAGGCACGATCGCCGTGCCGACATTGATCATCGCGGGCGAGCACGATCCCGTGACCACCATCGACGACGGGCGCTGGCTGCAGCAGCAGATCGCGGGTTCCCGCCTGGCCAGCCTGCCCGCCTCGCATATCTCGAACATCGAGGCGGCAGATTTGTTTACAGCGCAGTTGCGGAATTTTTTATTGTGAGGCTTGCTGTACCGTATCGGTACGGCGGGAACGCGGCTTTCTCCTGAGCACCGCCGCCGGCTGGTCCGGCACGCGGCAGGGGAAGCTTTCTTGAAAAATAATAATAAGAAAAGCAGACTTGGAGTAGACGGATGGAAAACAGATTGATCATCATCGCCGCGGTCACGGTGGGCTATTTCGCCCTCATGTCGTACATTACCTATAGCGTGCGCAAGCATGCCAACAGCGCCGAGGGCATGACGGCGGGCGGGCGCAATTATCCCGCCTTCCTGATCGGGGCTCTCTTATTGTCGGAATTCATCGGCAGTTCCGTCAGCATCGGTACGGCCCAGAAGGGCTATGAACTGGGCATTTCCGCCGCCTGGAATCTGGTGGCGCTGTCGCTGGGCTTTTTCCTGCTGGCCATCGTGCTGGTCAAAAAATACAAGGAAAGCGGGCAATCGACGATTTCCGGAATCCTCGCGCAAACGTATGGCGAGCCCGTGCGTTATGCGGCGTCCATCCTCACCATCGTTGCGCTGAGCATCGTTGCCGTGGCCTTGTACGCGAGCGGCGGCGCCGTGCTGGCGGCCGTGCTGCACATCAACAAAACGGTGGCCATTTTGCTGGTCGGCGCCATCACCGTGATCTATGTCAGCCTGGGCGGCATGCGCTCGGTCGTGTACACCAACTTTGCCCATTCCATCGTCAAATATCTGGGCGTGATCCTGGCGCTCGCGTATGCGCTGGAAGCAACGGGCGGCATCGGCGAGTTGCAGGCGCAGCTGCCGGCCAAGATGTTCAACTGGGTCGAGATTGGCTGGGGCCAGATCATCGCCTGGATGATCGGCGGCATCGGTTCCATCTTTGCCACGCAATACGTGATCCAGGCCCTGGTCAGCACGGACAATCCGGCCGTGGCCAAGCGCGCCTGCTATTACGTGTCGTCGCTGATGATCCCGTTCGGCCTGATGGCGGCCCTGATCGGCATGTGCAGCGCCGTGCTGTATCCGGGCATGAAGTCGATCGACGCCTTCCCCACCATGATCGCCCACATGCCGGCGTTTTCCGCCAGCATCATGATCGTCGGCCTGGCCGGCGCCCTGTTCGGCGGCATTTCCGCCACCACCCTGGCATCGGCCACCCTGGCCATGAAGGATTTTTATGATCCCTGGTACAACAAAGCGAAGAACGACGCGAAATCGCTGATGTTCCTGCGCATCGCCATCGTCGTGGCGGGATTGCTGCCGCTGGTGCTGGCGCTGTATGCGGAAAAACTGCTGATGATCGCCTTCCTCGGCAAGGCCCTGCGCGCCACCCTCGCCGTGCTGGTGCTGATGGCCTTCTATGCGCCTAAATTCGGCACGCCGCGCGGCGCCTTTGTCGGCGTGATCGTCTCCGTGATCGCCACCATCGGCTGGTTCCTGGCGGGCAATCCGTATGGCGTGGACAGTTCCTACCTGGCGCTGGCCGGCCCGCTGCTGACCATGGGCATCAGCCATTTGTTCAAGCCGGCGCAAGCGTTGGCGAAGCCTGCATCGTCGTCGCAGCGCTAGGTCAGACCAGTCCCGTCATGTAATAGATGGCAATGACGAGGAATACGGCCACCGTCTTGATGACGGTGATGCCGAAAATGTCGCGGTAGGACTGGCGGTGCGTGAGGCCCGTGACGGCCAGCAGGGTGATCACGGCGCCATTGTGCGGCAAGGTATCCATGCCGCCGCTGGCCATGGCCACCACGCGGTGCATGACTTCGAGCGGAATATGCGCCTGCTGCGCGGCCTGGATGAAGCTGTCCGACATGGCCGCCAGCGCGATGCTCATGCCGCCCGAGGCCGAGCCCGTGATGCCGGCCAGGGTCGTGACGGACACGGCCGCGTTGACGAGCGGATCGGGCACGCTGCGCAAGGTGTTGCTGACGGCAAGAAAGCCGGGCAGGGCGGCGATGACGCCGCCGAAACCATACTCGGACGCCGTATTCATGGCCGCCAGCAAGGCGCCGCCCACGGCCGCCTTCGTGCCTTCGGCAAAGGCGGCGCGAATGCGTCCGAAGGCCGTCGCGCAGACGAGCAAAATTCCCAGCAGCAACGCGCCTTCCACGGCCCAGATACCCGTCACGGCGCCGATCGACGTCGACACGGGCGCATGCAAGCCGGGCAGGGCCTCGGCGGTGAGCACGTAGCTGGCGCCGTACCATTGGGGAATCAGCTTGGTCAGCGCAAAGTTGGCCACGCCCACCAGCACCAAAGGCGCCACCGACAGCAGCGGATGGGGCAAGTCGCCCACGCCGGCCGTGGCCTTGTCGGCCTCGGCCCCATAACCTTCGCCCGTCGCCATGACGGAACGGCGGCGCCATTCCAGGAATGCCAGTCCCATGATCACCGTCAGCACGGCGCCGATGGTGCCCAGCCATGGCGCGGCCCAGCCGGTCGTATTGAAGAAGGTGGTGGGGATGATGTTCTGGATCTGCGGCGTGCCCGGTAACGTATCCATGGTGAAGGAAAACGCGCCCAGGGCGATGGCGCCCGGCATCAGCCGCTTGGGGATATTGCTCTGGCGGTACAGTTCGGCCGCAAACGGATAGACGGCAAACACCACCACGAACAGCGACACGCCGCCATAAGTCAACGCCGCGCACACGGCAACGATGACGGCATTCGCGCGCGAGCTGCCGATATAGCGGATGGCGGCCACGACGATGGACTGGGAAAAACCAGACAGCTCGATCAGCTTGCCGAACACGGCGCCAAGCAAAAAGACGGGGAAATACAGCTTGATAAAGCCCACCATCTTTTCCATGAAGATGCCGCTGAAGACGGCCGGCACGGCGGACGGATCGGTGAGCAGCACGGCGCCCAGCGCGGCGACGGGCGCAAACAGGATCACGCTATAGCCGCGGTAGGCGGCCAGCATGAGGAAGGCCAGTGCGGCCAGAACTATCAGGAAAGACATCGGTCAGGCCCTTGCGCGAGAAGTAGTTAAGATATTAATGATGAAATTAATAACATACTTCCTGACAAGCCGCCAACGCGCAGGTCAAGGTGCAAGCAATTCAAGCCGGCGCATGAGGGAAAAAGCTGGTCGGGGTGAGAGGATTCGAACCTCCGGCCTCTGCGTCCCGAACGCAGCGCTCTACCAGGCTGAGCCACACCCCGCTTTTCTTCATTACAGCAGATGGCCGGGCGGGTTTCAAGCGGCTGCATCAATCTCTATTTCTTTTCCTGCTGCGCCTTCTTGATTTCCGCTTCGCTCACTTTTTTCGCTGGCGCATTCGTCGCGGGCGAAGTCGGGGCCTTGCGGGTGGCGTTGGCTTGCGCCATGACGGCGGCGCAGTCCGTGTCCGGAGCCTTGTCGACGTTGACCAGCGGCAGCAAGGCGGCCAGCGGCGTGACGACGGTGGCCAGGGCCACGGCGGCGCCGGCTTTCAGGGCCAGCGGGCCTTTTTGCGGGCCCACGTCCGGGTTCTTGAACGTGCCTTTCGCGTACAGCGGCGTGCGCAGGGTGATGATGCGGGCGCCCTTGGTACGCGGGCGCACGTCGAGGTCCAGGGTTTCGGTGGCCAGGTTGACGTTGCCCGTGACATTCACGACGGCCGTGTCCGTATCGAGCACGAAGCGGCGCACGTCGGCCTGACCATTCGTCACGGCGAAGTCGCTGGCCAGGCAGTTCAGGTGGACTTGCTTGTCGCCAAAGATTTTCACGAAGACGGCGTTGGCCAGGTTCAGGCCCGCCAGTTCCAGCATGAACTGGCTGACGGAACCTTCGCTGACGGTGGCTGCCAGTTCGCCATTCGCGCTGGCCAGCATGGCCGAGACGGAATTACCGTGGCCCGTCAGCGCCGCGTCGCCATACACTTCGCCGAAGCTCGCTTGCATCGATTGCAGCTTGGGAAACAGTTCGCGTATCTTGAGGTGGCGCGCCGCCACCTTGGCTTGCGCGGCGATGGTCTTTTGACGGCCGTCGAGCGTGATATTTGAGGTGATGTTGCCGCCGGCCATGCCGAAATTGAGTGGCGTCAAACTCAGCACCTTGTCTTTCATGCGGATGTTGGCGACGATATCATTGAGCGGGATATCGTGCGTGCGTACCAGTTTCTTGCCCGTGAACTTCACGTCGGCGTCGAGGGCATCCCATTTGGCCGTGTTGAACTGTTCCACGGGCAAGGCTTTATTCTCGGGTTGCACGGGCGCCTTGCCGCGCGCCTGTTTGCGCGCATTGCTGTCGGCGCCGATGGTGGGGCCCAGGTCTTCCAGGCGCAGCTGCTGCGACGTCACTTCGCCGCGCAGCAGGGGCCGCGGCTGGCGCGGCAGGTATTGCAGAGTGCCGGCCAGGTCGCTCTCGCCTACCGTGCCCTTGAAATTCTGATAGGTCCAGTTCCAGCTGGCGCCGTCCTTCTTGCCCAGCAGGCGACCCTTGGTGGCGTAGTCCGGCGTTTCCGGCAGCAGCACGCCCGTCAGCGGGTACAGGTCGGCCATGCTGGCGCCGGCCAGGCTTAGCTTTAAGTCGATACCGGACAGCGAGCGCGGGTCCGTCAAGGTGCCATCGATGCTGGCCTTGTTTTTGCCCAGCACGGCATGCGCCTGCACGGGATAGACGGTGTTGTTGTCGGTCAATGACAGCACGGCGCCCGCCTTGCCGCCGCCCGTCACGGGCGCCTTGCGGTAGGTGCCGCCCAGGGTGAAGGCGATGCCGTATTTTTGTACGGGGACATTGCCTGGCGCGTCGCCCGGCGTGGCGTCGGGCGCCGTCGAGCTGACCTTGGCGTGCACGTCGAGGGCGATGCCCTCGTCCAGATAACGGATGACGCCGTCGCCGAAGGCCATGCGCTGGATTTCCACGTCCCATGCCGAAGGGCCGTTGTCCTTCAGGGTCCAGCTGTTGCTGCCGTCGGCGCGCCGCTGCAGGGCAATGTTGGGAGAGGTCAGCGCCAGGTCCGTCAACACCACGCGATGCTGCAACAGGGGCAGCGGGTGGATGGCCACGTCGATGCGTTTCGCGCTGGCCAGTTGCGGGCCTGCCGTCGCCCAGTCCGGGTTGCTCATGCGCACGTCCTGCGCGCTGATGACGGGGCGCGGCACGTAGCGGCGCCAGCCCGGTTCCGTCTTCAGCCCTTGCTGCCATTTCACCTGCAGATCGCCGCCGATGACGAAGCTGCGGCCCGTGCTTTCCGACACCTTTTCGTTGATGTAGGGGCGGGCGCGGTTCCAGTCGAAGGTCAGCATGAAGATGATGACGATGGCGATGAGGGCGAGCAGGGCGGCCAGGCTCCAGCCGAGGATTTTGAGCGGGGTTGAGCGTGTCATGGTAAGCCGATCGCAATGATTTTTTCATCAAGGTAGACCGATAGGCCATGACAGTCGGTGCGCTGGGTTACGTAAGACACCTCGGCAAGACACCTCGCTTGAAATGATTCAATAATTCGACTATTATTGAAATATGGAAAATGAAAACTCAATCGCGGCGCAAGCCGAGCCACTGACGAGCACGGCCGCCATCGCAGCGCTGGCTGCGCTGGCGCAGGAATCGCGGCTGGCCGTGTTCCGCCTGCTGGTGCAAGCAGGGCCGGAAGGCATGGCTGCGACGAAAATCGCCGAAGCGCTGGCGATTGCGCCATCGTCGCTGTCGTTTCACCTGAAAGAATTGGCGCACGCCAATCTGGTGACGGCGAACAAGGCGGGGCGCTCCATCATTTACGCCGCCAATTATGCGGGCATGAACGGCTTGCTGGCCTTCCTGAGCGAAAACTGCTGTGCTGGCGCGCCTTGCTGCGTCAGCGAACCTACTAACTGAAGGACATCACGACATGACGATCACGATTTATCACAACACGGCGTGCGGCACGTCGCGCAATACCCTGGCCCTGATCCGCAACACGGGCGTCGAACCCGTCATCATCGATTACGTCAAGCACCCGCCTTCGTGCGAGGAACTGGTCGATTTGATCGCGCGCGCGGGTCTGTCCGTGCGCGCCGTCATGCGCGACAAGGGCGCCCTGTATGACGAGCTGGGCCTGGCCAATCCGGACTTGCCCGACGCGGCCCTGCTGGACGCTATGCAAGCCCATCCTATTTTGATCAACCGACCCATCGTCGTCACGGAACTGGGTGTGCGCCTGTGCCGGCCGTCGGAAAAGGTGCTGGAGATCCTGCCGCTGCCGCAGCAAGGGGCATTTGCCAAGGAAGATGGCCAGGCCGTGGTCGGCGCCGACGGCAAGCCGGTGAAATAAAAAAACGGCGCCATTGGCGCCGTTTTGTATTGCATATAGTAAAACGTGATCAGTGATTGCGGTCCACGGCAAACGAGCACAGTTGCAGCATCGATTGCTTATAGACGCTGTCCGGCCAGCCTGCGATGGCGTCGGCGGCGCGCTGGCCGGCGATTTCCGCCTGCTTGCGCGTGTAGTCGAGGGCGCCGCTGCTGGTGATGGCCGTCAGGACGGTATCGAAATGCTGTTCGTCACCTTGCTCTATGCAGCTGCGCACCAGTTCGCGCTGTTCCGGCGTACCGTTTTCCATCAGCCAGATCAGCGGCATCGTTGGTTTGCCTTCGCGCAGGTCGTCGCCCACGTTCTTGCCGATTTCGGCGGCGTCGCCTGCATAGTCGAGCACGTCGTCGATCAGCTGGAAAGCCGTGCCCAGCGAGCGGCCGTATTCGGCTGCCGCTTCGATATCGTCTTCGCTGGCGCCGGCGATCAGGGCGCCCAGTTGCGCCGATGCTTCGAACAGCTTGGCTGTCTTCGAGCGGATGACATTCAAATAGCTTTCTTGCGTCACGTCCGGATCGTGCATGTTCAGCAACTGCAGCACTTCGCCTTCGGCGATCACGTTGGTGGCGTCCGAGAGGATTTGCATGACGCGCATATTATTGAGCGACACCATCAGCTGGAACGAGCGCGAGTGCAGGAAGTCGCCCACCAGCACCGACGCGGCATTGCCGAACAGGGCATTGGCCGTCTGGCGTCCGCGGCGCATCGACGATTCGTCGACGACGTCGTCGTGCAGCAGGGTGGCGGTGTGGATGAATTCGACCACGGCGGCCAGTTCATGATGCGCCGTGCCGCGATAGGCGTGGGCATTGGCCACCAGCAAAATCAGCACGGGACGGATGCGTTTGCCGCCTGCGCTGATGATGTATTCAGCGATCTGGTTGATCAGAATTACATCGGAGTGCAACTTTTGGCGGATCACCGTATTGACTGCGTCCATATCGGCGGCAATCGTTTGCACGATGGTGTTTTGGTTAACGTGTTTGTTAGCGTCAGACAAGGCGAACCTGCATTAGATTGTGGGTGCCGCGATTATACGACAAGGCTTGCGCGTGCGTGACGTTTGCCTATGACTGTAGGGCAATTGATTGATCTTGTTGGCACTGGCGCGCGTTTTGCTGTCCGCCTGGCGCAAGCCTGACATGGTGGTCAGGTTGTCGACATACCACGATCGTCAAGCTTTGTGAATAGTTTTTGACGCAATTTCTCAGTCTGTGTATAATCGCTGGTTCCCCCTGTTGTGCATGGCTTGCTTTTCATGGCAGTGGGACAAATTCTTTCAACATTTGATGAGGTTTCAAATCATGTACGCGGTCATAAAAACCGGTGGCAAACAATACAAAGTTGTCGCTGGCGAAAAACTTAAAGTAGAACAGATACCGGCAGACATTGGTTCCGAAATCACCATCGATCAAGTTCTCGCAGTAGGCGCGGGCGACAGCATCAAGTTTGGTGCTCCATTGGTCGAAGGTGCAACGGTACTGGTTACGGTTGTGGCGCATGGTCGCCATGATAAGGTCAAAATTTTCAAGATGCGTCGTCGTAAGCATTACCAAAAGCATCAAGGCCATCGCCAGAATTTTACCGAAATCCAAATCGTTTCGATCAACGGCTAATCGCCGCTGTTTGACGCAGTTTGTCTACATAATCAGCTATCAAGGAGTCTTAAATGGCACATAAAAAAGGCGGCGGCACAACGCGAAACGGCCGTGATTCAGAATCAAAACGTCTGGGCGTTAAAGTCTACGGCGGCCAAGCTATCAATGCTGGCGGCATCATCATTCGTCAACGCGGCACCCCAGTGCGCGCCGGCGAAGGCGTAGGCATGGGCAAGGACCACACCTTGTTCGCGTTGATCGCGGGCAAAGTGAAGTTCGTTGTCAAAGGTGCTGGCTCGAAGCAATTCGTGACCGTTGTACCTAACGCAGCAGTACCAGCGTAATTCATCGCGGAGCGCCAGTTCGCTCCGCAATGATCGCATGATGTAAGGCGCAAGCCTTCAATCGAAAGGCTCTGCCCAAGGTAGAGCCTTTTTAGTTTTATGGCGGCAAAATTATGAAGTTTATCGACGAAGCAAAAATCGAAGTCATCGCGGGCGATGGCGGCAACGGCTGCGCCTCTTTCTGCCGTGAAAAATTCCGGCCTTTCGGCGGTCCCGATGGCGGCGATGGCGGCAAGGGCGGCACCATTTGGGCAGTCGCCGACCGCAATATCAACACGCTCGTCGATTTCCGCTTCTCCAAAATGCACAAGGCTCGCAATGGCGAGCCTGGCCGTGGCGCAGATTGCTATGGCAAGGGCGCCGATGACATCCACCTGCGCATGCCAGTCGGCACCTTGATCATCGACAACGCGAGCGGCGAAATCCTGGCTGATTTGACCGAACACGGCCAGACCGAAATGCTGGCCAAGGGCGGCGAAGGCGGCTGGGGCAATATCCATTTCAAGTCCTCGACCAACCGCGCACCGCGCCAAAAAGGCGAGGGCAAGGAAGGCGAACGCCGCGAACTGCGCCTGGAACTGAAAGTGCTGGCTGACGTTGGCCTGCTGGGCATGCCGAACGCCGGCAAATCGACCTTCATTTCGGCCGTCTCGAACGCGCGTCCGAAAATTGCCGATTACCCATTTACCACCCTGCACCCGAACTTGGGCGTGGTGCGCGTGTCGCACGAGAAAAGCTTTGTGATCGCCGATATTCCCGGCTTGATCGAAGGCGCTTCCGAAGGCGCGGGCCTGGGCCATCAATTCCTGCGTCACTTGCAGCGCACGGGTCTGCTGTTGCACATCGTCGACCTGGCGCCGTTTGAAACCAACGTCGATCCTGTCAAGGAAGCCAAGGCGCTGGTCAAGGAATTGAAAAAGTACGACGAGTCGCTGGTCGACAAGCCGCGCTGGCTGGTGTTGAACAAGCTCGACATGGTGCCAGAAGAAGAGCGCAAGAAGATCGTCAAGGATTTCCTCAAGCGTTTCGCCTGGAAAGGTCCTGTTTTCGAGATCTCCGCGCTGAACCATCAGGGTTGCCCGGAACTGGTGAATGCGATTTACCAGCATCTGGAAGAGAAGAAACACAGCGAAAGCCGTGCCGAAGAAACGCAGATGACCGAAGAAGCACGCGGTATCTCGTCGATCGACCCGGATGATCCGCGTTTCAAGATCCTCGACTAAGGCTTTATCCTGATGTCGGTACAGATGGTCGCTGCCGCGCCCGCGCGCAAGCAAGCGTGGCAGCGCCGTGTATTGCATCTGATCGCGTATGCTTACGGGCTGAGCGCGGTCGCCTGTCTGCTGTTCGCCGATGACATGGCGGCCGGCATGGGCATCTTCCTCAATGGCGTCAATGGCTACAGCCAGTTCTACGCTACTCATGTCGGTGTCTGGGGCGCTACCGCGCTCCTGGCGCTGTTCGCGGCACGGCAGGGCGAACCGCCTGTCCTCGGCGATATCACTGCAATGTTGGTCCTGGCGCAGCCCGCCGGCCGTCTGTTCGCGGCCATCAGCTTCGGCTTGCCCCAGGGTTTTGTGTTGTTCATGTGCGCAATGGAGCTGACGGCGGGGCTGGCCTTGCTGCTGCTGCGTCCTGCGCGCTGACGTCTATTAAGTGAAGAGCGCCGCCCCATGGATTCCGTGATTCAAAAAGCTACCCGCATCATCATCAAAGTCGGCTCCTCGCTGGTCACCAACGATGGCCGCGGACTCGACCATGCCGCCATCGTGCGCTGGGCCGCGCAGATTTCCGGCTTGCGCGCCCTGGGCAAGGAAGTCGTGCTGGTCAGCTCCGGCGCCATCGCCGAAGGCATGCTGCGCCTCGGTTTCGAGCAACGTCCCACCGATATCCACGAATTGCAGGCCTGTGCCGCCGTCGGCCAGATGGGCCTGGCGCAAATCTACGAAAGCAGTTTCCGCGCCCACAGTCTCGGCACGGCGCAAGTGCTGCTCACGCACGCCGACCTGGCCGACCGCGAACGCTACCTCAATGCCCGCTCCACCCTGACGACTTTGCTGCGCCTGGGCGTGGTGCCGATCATCAATGAAAACGATACCGTCGTCACCGATGAAATCAAGTTCGGCGACAACGATACCCTGGGCGCCCTGGTGGCCAACCTGATCGAAGCCGATGCGCTGGTCATCCTGACGGACCAGCACGGCCTGTTCTCGGCTGATCCGCGCAAGGACCCGAACGCTTATCTGATCACGCAAGGCATCGCTGGCGACCCTGCCCTGGAAGCGATGGCCGGCGGCGCCGGCAGCAGCCTGGGGCGTGGCGGCATGCTGACGAAAATCCTCGCCGCCAAGCGTGCCGCCAAGTCTGGCGCGCACACGATCATCGCCTGGGGCCGCGACAGCGACGTGCTCAGCCGCCTGGCTCAGGGCGAAGCGATCGGCACGGAGTTGCGGGCGCAAACGGGGCAATTGACGGCGCGCAAGCAGTGGATGGCCGATCATCTGCATACGGCTGGCGCCGTCGTGCTCGATGCGGGCGCCGTGCAAAAGCTGCGCCAGGAAGGCAAATCATTGTTGCCGATCGGCGTGACGGGCGTGAATGGCGAGTTCGGCCGCGGCGCCGTCATCACCTGCGTCGACGCAGACGGCGCGCCCGTGGCGCGCGGCCTGTCGAACTACACGAGCGGCGAAGCGCGCCGCATCATGCGCAAGCCGTCCACCGAGATCGAGGCGATTCTCGGCTACATGGAAGGCCACGAGCTGATCCACCGCGATAATATGGTGTTGCTGTAGGTCGGATTAGCGGAGCGTAATCCGACAACATTGTTGCCGCGTCCTGTCGGATTACGCGCGTAGCGCTAATCCGACCTACCACGCAACGACATCGGCCCATTCGGGCCGTTTTTCTTTGCTTACACCACGGCCGGCATCGGCGACTTGTCCTTGTAATCGCACAGGTCGGCGATCATGCAGTTCCAGCACTGCGGCTTGCGCGCCGTGCACGTGTAGCGGCCGTGCAGGATCAGCCAGTGGTGGGCGTCGTGCAGGAATTCCTTGGGCACGAATTTGAGCAGCTTTTGCTCGACGATATCGACATTCTTGCCTGGCGCGATGCCGGTGCGGTTCGAAACGCGGAAGATATGCGTGTCGACGGCCATCGTCGGTTCGCCAAACGCCGTGTTCATGACCACGTTTGCCGTCTTGCGACCCACGCCGGGCAAGGCTTCCAGCGAGGCGCGGTCGCGCGGCACTTCGCCGCCGTGCTGCTCGAGCAGGATCTGGCAGGTGGCGATGACGTTCTTCGCCTTGGTGCGGAATAGGCCGATGGTGCGGATATAGCTGGCCAGCTCGTCGACGCCGAGCGCCAGTATCTTGGCAGGCGTATTGGCGACCGGATACAGCAAGCGGGTCGCCTTGTTGACGGACACGTCGGTTGCCTGCGCCGACAGCAGCACGGCGATCAGCAGTTCGAACGGCGTCGTGTATTCGAGTTCCGTTTTCGGGGATGGATTGGCGGCGCGGAAGCGCGTAAAGATTTCCAGGCGTTTGGCGGCGTTCATGCGTCTTTTTGGGGCGTGTTGGGGGCTGGCGGGGCGGTGTCCTGGCTGGCGGCAGCGGCCTTGGCGCGCGCGCGCTCCATGGCGGCGGCGATGATGGCGCGCTTGCGCTCCTTCTCTGCCTGCTCATCTGGCGTGGCGGGTACTTCCTGCGTTACTTCCTGCATCTTGGCGACGGCCTTGGCGGCCAGGCGCGCGTCGTTGGCCTCGGCTTCGCGGCGCAGGCGCTGCGTGCGGAAATCGTGGCGCGCGCGCGCGTCGTCCGCTTCGGCCTGGCTCCAGGCATCCCAGCCCGTCGCGTCGCCGCTGACCGGGTACATGACGATGCAGTCGACGGGGCAGGGCGCCACGCACAGGTCGCAGCCCGTGCACAGGCTGGTGACCACCGTATGCATCTGCTTGGCGGCGCCGACGATGGCGTCCACGGGACAGGCCTGGATGCACAGGGTACAGCCGATACACAGCGATTCGTCGATATAGGCGACAGATCGCGGACGTTCGAGGCCGTTGACGGGATTGAGCGGAATGACTTTTTTGCCCAGCAAGCCGGCCAGGCGCGCGATGCCTTGCGCGCCGCCCGGTGGGCACTGGTTGATGTCGGCGCTGCCGGCGGCTATCGCTTCCGCATACGGGCGGCAGCCGTTGTAGCCGCATTTCGTGCATTGCGTTTGCGGCAGCAAGTCTTCGATCTGGTCGGCAAGTGAGGGAGAGGCGGGATGCGGCACGGTCATCTTCGATACGGTAAAACGCCATTATCGGCCATCTGGGGCGCGCACAAGTAAAAACCTGTTTTACAAGAGGGGATAAGGTGCGCCAAGGCGGGCTGTTGCAGGCGCGCCGCAATCGTATTTTATTTCCAATGGGAATGTCAAAGTGCAAATAAACAACTTTGCAATTTCTTTTTTTTGTGGGAGCATGATTTTATCAAGTTAGTTATCAAAAGCCGACCGCCAGTCCTGTTGCCGCACCTGCATTGCAATGCGCGCCAGGCCATAGGAGCCAAACATGCGTTTCCTCCGGACAGTTGGTTTGCCCTTCTGTTTGTTCATGCACTCTGCGTTTGCCCTCGGGCACGGGCAGACGGCTACTCCCATGGCGGCGCCGGGCGCTGCCAGCTCGCGCATCGTCCGCTTCGCGGCGGAAGACTGGCCGCCCTTCATTACCCGCAGCCTGCCTGCCGACGGCATGTCGGGCGCCATGGTCAGCGCCGTCTTCGAGCGCCTCGGCTATACGGCCAAGTATGAATATTTTCCCTGGAAGCGCGCCATGCAATTCGGCCTGGGCAGTCCTCGCTACGCCGGGTTGCTGGCCGTTTGGCGCACGCCGGAACGGGAAAAAATCTGCCACTTTTCTGTGCCGGTTGGCAATACACAGGGCGTGCTGGCCTACCTGAAGGAGGATGGCGTGCCCGGCGCCACCCTGGCCGATCTGGGCAAGTTGCGCATCGGTACCGTGGCTGGCTATTCGAATGGGGAACAATTCGATGGCATGGTGGCGCGCGGCGAGCTGAAGACGGAAGAGGGCTTGAACGACGCGACGAATCTGAAAAAATTGTTGATCAAGCGTTACCGCGTGATCGTCATCGAGCGCCATGTCCTGCAGCACTTGCTGATGGGACGCAACTTCAGCAAGGCCGAACGGGAACGCATCGCCATCATCGATACCGTCTTCAAGGAGCGCCCCGTCTACGTGTGCTTCCAGCGCGATGCCGAAGGTGCGGTACGGCAAAAGCGCTTCAACGAGGCGGCGCGCGATATCGACACGGCCCGGCTGGAACGCGATTACTGGAAGCGGCTCGACCAGAGCCTGGCCACGGCCCCATCCTCTCCCTGACGTGCGGCATCGCTGTTGCACGTTGCCAAAACGAAATATCTAAATACGAAACCATTCGTTCTTGTTTGTTTGTCCATCCTTTAGTCTGCAGCCACTGTGTTGACGACTTTGAGAGGATGTTTTCGTATGCTGGAATTGATTGACAAGCAAGACCCTGCCCCGTGCTTGCGGCAGCTGGCGCACGCCATCTCGGCGGCCGTGCTCGTGCTGGGAGCGCCTGGCGTGGCGCATGCGCAAGCTCCGCTCGACACCGTCATCGTCACGGGTGCGCGCGGCACGGGGCGCACGGTGGCCAACAGCGCCGCGCCGGTCGACGTGATCAGCGCGCAGCAATTGCAGGCGACGGGCAAATTGAACCTGCTCGACGCGCTGGACACGGCCTTGCCATCGTTTAACTTGCCGGCCCGCGTGCAGCCTGACCTGGGCAGCATCGTGCGCGCGGGGCAGTTGCGCAACCTCGACCCCGCGCATACCCTGGTATTGGTCAACGGCAAGCGCCGCCATACGACAGCCATCGTCAATGAGGATGGTTTTCCCGGTTCCGTCGCCACCGACCTGGCCCTGATTCCCACGGGCGCCATTGCCCGCGTGGAAATCCTGCGCGACGGCGCCTCCGCCATCTACGGTTCCGACGCCATCGCCGGCGTCATCAACATCATCCTGAAGGCGGATGACAAAGGCAGCTTCAGCACGCAGCTCGGCTCCACCTACGAGGGCGACGGCACGAACGGTTCCGTGCGCATCGACGGCGGCACGCGCCTGGGCGAACACGGCTTTGCCCACTTCGGCGCCGAAGTCCAGCGCCAGGGCATCGCCGTGCGCAATTTTGCACTCAATCCCGGCTATCTGTCGTATCCGGCCGTGCGCAACAGCGATGGTCAGCTGGTGAAATTGGGACCGAACAACAGCTTGCCGGTCGGCGCTTCGCCAAACCCGGCCGAAGCAAGTCGCAACAGCAATCCCTGGCGCAATACGGGCGTGCCGCAAAGCACGACCGCTTCGCTTAGCGCCAACCTCGGTTACGACGTGTCGAACGAAGTGCAACTGTACGGTTTCGGCACGTATGCGCACCGCAATGCCCGCTCGGCGCAGAATTTCCGCCTGCCCAATACCATTTTCAATAACAACAAAGGCTTGCTGGCCGTGTATCCGGACGGCTTCACGCCGTATGAAACGACGAGCGAAAACGACTTTTCGCTGACGGGCGGCGTCAAGGGCGAGACGGCTGGCTGGTCCTGGGACCTAAGCACGACCTATGGCCGCGACGATATCGACGTGGGCGTGGAGCACTCTGCCAATTACTCGCTGACCTATCCGGGTGGCAAGACGGATTTTGACATCGGCAATCAGCGCTACAGCCGCTCGACCACCAACGCCGACGTGCGCCGTCCCGTGCAGCTGGGCTTGAGCGAGCCGGTGGACCTGAGCCTGGGCCTCGAGTATTCGCATGAAACGCAGCAGCGCAGCCCTGGCGAACCCGCTTCCTGGCAGGGCAGCGGCTCGTCGGCGCTGGCCGGTTACCTGCCCGTCGATGCGTCCGACACGGCGCGCCACAGCTATGCCGCGTACATCGGCCTGGGCGCCAAACTGACGCCGCAATGGCTGCTCGACACGGCCCTACGCGCCGAGAAATATTCCGATTTTGGCAGCAAGACGACGGGGCGTCTGTCCGCCCGTTATGACGTCACGCCCACGGTGGCCGTGCGCGGCACCGTCAGCAACGGTTTCCACGCGCCCAGCCTGGTGACGCAATCGTATTCGAACACGTCCGACCACGCGGGCGTGCCCTATACCCTGGCGCAGCCCAATTCGCTTGCCGCGCGGGCCTTGGGTGCGCAAGCATTAAAACCGGAAAAATCGACGAATCTGTCGGCCGGGTTGACCTTCAACCCCACGCCCACCCTGCGCCTGGCCGTTGACGCGTATCAAATCAAGGTCAGCGACCGCCTGGGCGTGTCGTCGAACATCGGCATTGACCGCAGCTCGGGCGTGGCGCTCGACGGCAGCGGCCGGCCCTTGACGGCGGCGCAAGCGACTGCCATTGAAAACCTGCTGCGTTCGGCGGAGCTGACGGTCGGCAATGGCCTCGTCGCGCATTACTTTGCCAACGTGGGCGACACGCGCACGCGCGGCCTCGATTTCACGGCCGAAGATGTCTTGCGCGTGGCCGATGGCAAGCTGCGCTGGACGGCGGCCGCGAATATCAACCACACGAGCCTGGTGGGCAAGGCGGCGCTGCCGGCTGTGTTGCAAGGCTTGCCGAACATCGGCACCCTGAGCAAGTCGGCCGAGTACGACTTGCTGTACCGGGCGCCGCGCGACAAGGAGATCGTCACCGTGGCGTATGAAAAAGCCGGCTGGACATTCAACCTGCGAGAGACGCGTTACGGCAAGCTCAAGCGCCTGAACACCATCACGGGTGGCGATTACCAGCTGAAGGCCGCCTTCGTGACGGATATCAGCCTCGGTTACGACATCAGCAAGCGCATCAACGTGACGGTGGGCGCCAACAATGTCTTCGACCAGAAACCGAGCCAGGTGCCGCGCGAGGCGCGTAGCGCCGCGAATCTGGCGCAGTACACGGGCGCCTACGATAACTCGGGACCGCTTGGCGTGCTTGGCGGTTATTACTACGCCCGCGCCACCGTTCACTTTTGATCTGCCTTCTCTCTCCATACCTATCATCAAGAACAGGAATTGACATGTCTGACAACACTCAACACGCGGCCATCGATCTGGAATGGGCCAACCTCCTCTCGCCGCAGCGCCGCACGGTCTTGCGCGGCGGCGGCCTGGTGGCGGCGCTGGCCGCTTCGGGGCTGGCGGGGACGGCCCTGGCGCAAGATGGCGCCGTCAAGCGTGCCAAACCAGCACCCGGCAAGAGTCCATGGGGCGAGCATACGGACACGGCGCCCACGCCGCGCCCCGTCAGCGTGCGGCCCGGCGAGGAAACCTTGCCGTCGACACCGCGCGCCTACACGGATATCGAGAGCTATCACGCGCATATCTATTTTGACGAAGACAGTTACCAGAAGGCGGCGCTGATACGCAAGTGGGCGGCCGAACGCTTCCAGATCGAACTGGGCGACTGGAACCTGGAGCCGCGCGGCCCGCATGTGACGCCGTCGTTTTATTTTGGCTTTACGAATGACTTGCTGCCGGTGATCGTGCCGTGGCTGCAGCTCAACAGCCTGGGCCTGACCATACTGATCCATCCGAACACGGAAGATCCGCGCGCCGACCATCTGTATTACGCGCTGTGGGTGAACCGTTCGCAACCCGTGAATGGCTATGCGATGAAGAAGCCGGGGCCGGGCGAGCCGCGGGTCGAGCAGATCTTTGTCAATACGCGCCCGACGGTGAAAATCGAAATGTCGCGCGCATGAGCTGGGCATAAAAAAACGCCACGCCGGTGTGAACAGGCGTGGCGTTCTGGGTGGTGCTATCCGGATCAGGAATGCTTCTGGATGAATTCACCGATTTTCGGGCAAATGATTTCGCGCCATCGGCGGCCCGAGAAGATGCCGTAGTGGCCGCATTTCGGCGCCACGAAGTCTTGCTGCATCTCGGCAGGAATGCCGGAGCATAAATCATGCGCCGCCTGCGTCTGGCCGGCGCCGGAAATGTCGTCCAGTTCGCCTTCTACCGTGAACAGCGCCACGTTCGTGATGTCTTGCGGACGCACCAGCTGGCCGCCCACTTTCCACGTGCCCATCGGCAGGCTGAATTCCTGGAAAACCGTTTTAATGGTTTCCAGGTAGTACTCGGCCGGCATGTCCAGCACGGCGTTGTACTCGTTGTAGAACTGGCGATGGCCTTCCGCCGGCTCGTCGTCGCCCGTCACCAGGTGCATGTAGAACTCGCGGTGGCTTTGCGCGTGGCGGCCCGGGTTCATGGCGATGAAGCCGGCGTGCTGCAGGAAGCCCGGATACACCTTGCGGCCAAAGCCCGGATAGTTCGGCGGCACCGCGTAGATCACGGTGTTTTCAAACCACGAGAATTTCTTTTCCGTCGCCAGGTTGTTCACTTGCGTGGGCGAGCGGCGCGGGTCGATCGGACCGCCCATCATCGTCATGGTTTTCGGCATGTGCGGATCTTTTGCCGTCGCCATCAGCGAGATGGCGGCCAGCACGGGCACGGTCGGTTGACAGACAGAAATCACGTGCAAGTCAGGCGCCAGCAGGCGGATGAATTCCTGCACATAATAAATGTAGTCGTCCAGGTGGAACGGGCCTTCCGTCAGCGGTACCATGCGCGCGTCCGTCCAGTCGGTGATGTAGACATCGTGCTCGGCCAGCAAGCCGCGCACGGTGTCGCGCAGCAGGGTCGAGTGGTGACCGGACAGGGGGGCAACCAGCAAAACTTTGGGCTGTTGCAAACCAGTGGTTTCTTTTTTGAAGTGAATCAGGCGGCAAAACGGTTTTGTCACGACAACGTGTTCGCGGATGTCGACGCTCTCGCCTTTGACGAGAACGGATTGGATGTCGAATTGCGGTTTTTCGTAGTCTTTGCCAAGGCGGTACATCAGCTCGTAGCCGGCTGCGATGCGTTGCGAAAACGGGGTGTGGGCCAGTGGAGAAACCGGGTTGGTAAATAACTTGGAGGACATGTCTGCCCATTGCATCACCGGAGTGAGGAAAGAGCGTTGCAGTTCGTGCAGTTGGTAAAGCATATAGAGTCCTTGTTTAATTCCAAGCGCCAATATCGGCTCAAATATCATAATCCAATTTTACGATATTTGTTGAGGACAAAATGTGCTTTACCGCGCATAGATCCACAGTTTGCGCATAGTTGTGACAGCGCGCCACACTTGCATGGATAGACCTGCAACCATGCTTTAAAAGCAAAAAAAGCAGCGTTTCCGCTGCTTTTTGTCTGTTTTTTGCTGCCACGCTCCTGCGGGAAATAGTCTCCCGGCAGGAACGGCCGCCGTGCTGACGTGCGCTTAGCGCACCAGCATGTCGAGCTTGTCCTTGACGTCCTTGTATTGCTCGGCTTCCGGCAAGGCTGCCTTCGTCTTGGTGATCGAAGGCCAGTTACGGGCCAGATCGACGTTGATCTTGATGAAGGCTTGCTGGTCGCCCGGCACGTCTTCTTCCGCGAAAATCGCGTTCACCGGGCACTCTGCCACGCAGACGGCGCAGTCAATACATTCGTCCGGATCGATCGCCAGGAAGTTCGGGCCTTCCCGGAAACAATCTACCGGGCAGACATCGACGCAGTCGGTATAGCGACAGGCGATGCAGGATTCGGTGACAACGTGGGTCATAACAGTCCTATCAATTTGGGGGAGGTGCTGTAGCGCCTGCAGGAACGTCGGCGGCGCATACTAAAGCAAAGCATTGTATTTTAAGGCAATTCGCTATTTCTCACAAATCCCGCTTATATACAATACATATAAGCAAATTCATTTTTTGGCAGTGCCGTTGCCGCGCAGAGTGGGCAATTCAGCGACTATCCGGGACGTTGCCATGAAGAACGCGGCAAGAAAGCGACAGTCGCCCGATGCGGCAGGGTGCGGGGCGGGTCGCATGCTGGCTTGCCGTGTGGTGTTTTTGTTTTACCCAAATCAAGATCGGCACACAATACGTGCCGAAACGATCAGGCACTGGCGCGTATTTGCGTCAGCAATTGCTGCCAACGTGCATTTTCGGCACTGCCATCCTCGGCAAACGTGATGGTGCGGCGCGCGGCGGGTGCGTCGACGGTGATCTGCCACCGGGGAATATCGGCGCCCACCTGTTCGGCCGTGGCCTGCGGCTGCGTGAAAAAGCCGCTGCTGGCCAGTGCCGCTTCCAGACCGGGGCCAGCCGGATGGGCTTGCGTATCGATCTCATACTGTTCGCTCAGGCCGGCAAAGCCGCCGCTGCTGCGGGCTGAAATTTTCATGCTGTTCCTTGCTGTGGGTGGTGGTGGGACGCGCCACAGCCTGCCGCTGTTCCGGCTGGCTTGACGCGGGCGCGCTGGTGCGCAGTGCTATTTATCGGGGACTGTAATCGCGGCACCATGCGGCCAGCGCTTCGCGCTCCGCTTCGAGCAATTGATCCGACTCGCTGTATTCCGCATGGTTCATGGTACCGCAGCAGGCACGCCTGTCTTGCACGGCGTTGTCGTCGTCGACGATATCGGGTGCAAAGGTCATTTGCCCATCCTCCGTCATGGCATTGGCTTTCAATACTTCGCGCACGGTAAAGCTGTTGCGGATGAAGTCCAGGTAGGCGCCATTGCCATCGGCCTGGGCGATCGTCAGCATGTGGCCGGCCACGTCGGCATAGGTGGCGGCCTGGTCGGGCGAGGCTACCAGGGCGCGCAGGACCAGGCTGCGCAGGTAGTCGCCGCAGCGGTGCAGCACAGCCGCATCGTCTTCCAGCTGGGGCTGACGTTCGTGGGCAAAGATGTCGGCCAGGATGTCGTAGATGGCGCCCGTAAACACTTGCGAGATGGCGTGCACTTCCGTGCCCGCTTCCGACAATTTGATGTCGTTGTCCGCATTGCGCAAGCCGTTGGGCCGGCCCAGGGCCAGGCCAAACTGCTCGGCTAGGTCGGCCAGGAAGGTCTTGTCGTGCAGGTCGGATTTCGTTTGCGCGATCACCGCTTCCACCTGGTCCAGCTGCGACAGGGCCAGGAAGATGGCCGTCAGGTCGCCGAACGATTCGTGCAAGCCGCCCGTTTGCGGCGGGTTGTTGCTGAGCAGCCAGTTGGGCTTGAGGCCATCGAGCACGGCGTGCCCCGTTTCATGCGAGACGATGTCGAGCGAGCGGCAGGTGTAGACGCGCTCGGTGGCGCCGCTGGGGATGAAGTCGCCGAACTTGAGCGCCTTGTCGCTGCGGCTGTAATAGGCATTCATGACATTGGGCAAGCCGTGCGGGAACACGCGCAGCGGGGCCGTATTGCTGGCGCTGTTCCATTGCCAGGGCAGCGGCGGCGCCGTGTCGTTGCTGGCCAGCGCGCGCTGGTACATGGTCAATGTCATGCGCACGATGGCAAACGTGTGCACGGCGTCGAACTGGTCGGTGTTGGGCGAGACGATGAAGTCGCCGAAGGCATTCGGGCTGACCTGCGCGATGCCCGGTTCGCCAAACGTGATGCGCGCGTCGCGCGGGCCTTGCAGGATCAGGCCGGGCAAAAAGCTCTTGCGCGTGCCCAGTTCGCTGACGGACGGGTCTTGCTTCCAGATCAGCACGCGCGAACCGACCGGTACGGCGGCCACGTTGCGCACCGTGGCCTCGGTCAGGCGGGGCGGACCCGGCTGCAGGGTCAGTTGCGCATTCTTGCGGTGCAATCGGTACGGCGCCGAGGGGGTAGGGACATAGCCGACGGGCAGGGACACGCATTTGGTCAGTACGGCTTCGACCGGCACGATGACTTTCTGGTCCATGGTGGTTCTCCAAGACGCGCAGCTGGAACAGGAATAGTCGTCCCGCTTCCGCGTGCCCGGTTTGATCCGGCGCAAGCGATGGGCGGGAAGGGCGGGCTTTTTTAGCCGTCCGGCGCCGGCTGCGGCCGTGCCCGCCGCATGGCGGCTGGTATGATACTGGCCGTATGGCACCCGTTTTTATAATAAAAGGATCGTTTGATGGCGGATATAAATATAGTTCAGCAACATAAGCTGACAGCAGCAAAGGCGCGCGAAGCGGCGCAGCAAGTGGCCGACAAGCTGGCCCAGGAATATGATCTGGCGTGCGCCTGGGATGGCGATGTGCTGCGCTTCGAGCGCAGCGGCGTCGATGGTTCGCTGACCCTGGAAAAAGAGCAGGCGCAACTGCAAATCAAGCTGGGCTTCATGCTCAGCGCCTTCGCTTCCACGATTGAAGGCAAGATTGCCGAGAAGATGCGCAAGGTGTTTACCGAGCCAGCTTGATCCGCTTGTCTGGCGCTCCATTTGGTGGTAAAAAATGAAGCTGCGGCGGAAGGCGAAAAGACGGCGAAAACACGTCGCTTTTCGCCTTTTTGACGTCTGACTGTACGCTAGCGAACATTGCTAGCACATTTCTATTTGGAAAGCCATTGGACTTTGCTGGCTTTTTGCGTTATACTTGAGTCATATTTACAACAGCTACACCGCGTTTCACCTTCTGCTTCGCAGTACTCTCCACTCGCTCAGTGGTGAATAATTCTTCGGGTTTTACACCCGCATCCAGTTAAAAGTAGCTTGGTCGATTTTTTTTCGGTCAAATACATTTGGTGCCATGTATTTGCATGGCGCTAGCGTTGTTAAAAGTCCTGAACCACAGCCTCTTTTAGCACGCACACGGCACCCCGGCACCGGCTTTGGCCATCCGCTGGTCACACGCGTGTCACCCCCTGTTTCCTGTCGCTCCCGTGCGCTTGTGCGCCGTGGCGTAGCCGACGCAACAGGGTTTGTTGATTCCCGCCGCAAGCTAGCAGGCTTGCAGGGTTTCATTCCATTCGTCAAATCGAGGGAGAACCACATCGTGGCAAAACAAATCATTATCGACCATGTGTTCAAAGTGTTCGGCGACAAGCCAGAAGAAGCACTTGAACTCGTTCATCAAGGCGCCAGCAAGCAGGACATTCTGGCCAAGACCGATTGCACCATCGGCGTTTTCGACGCCACCTTTACCATTGAAGCGGGCGAGATCTTCGTCATCATGGGCTTGTCCGGTTCGGGCAAGTCGACCCTGGTGCGCATGCTGAACCGTTTGATCGAACCGACGGCCGGCCGCATCCTGATCGACGGCAACGACATCAATACCTTGCCCGACGCCCAGCTGCGCGCCCTGCGCCGCAAGGACATCAGCATGGTGTTCCAGTCGTTCGCCCTGCTGCCGCAAATTACCGTGCTCGACAACACTGCCTTCGGCATGGAACTGGCCGGCATGCCCAAGGTCGAGCGCCATGCGCTGGCCCAGCAAGCACTGGAGCAAGTGGGCCTGGACGGCTACGGCGCCAGCTATCCCGACGAATTGTCGGGCGGCATGCAGCAGCGCGTGGGCCTGGCCCGTGCGCTGGCTTGCGATCCGTCGATTTTGCTGATGGATGAAGCGTTTTCCGCGCTCGATCCGATTATCCGTACGGAAATGCAATCGGAACTGCTGCGCTTGCAGCAAATCAAGCGCCGCACCATCGTCTTCATTTCGCATGACCTTGATGAAGCCATGCGTATCGGCGACCGCGTCGCCATCATGAAAGACGGCCACGTGGTGCAAGTAGGCACGCCGGAAGAAATCCTGCGCAAACCTGCCAACGATTACGTGCGCAACTTTGTGCGCGGCGTCGATGCGGCGGCCGTGTTCAAGGCCAGCGATATTGCCCGCAAGAGCCAGATCGTCGTGTCCGAGTCGCCGAGCCGCGGCTCGCGCGCCGCGCTGTCGATGCTGGAAGAGCAGGATCGCGCGTTTGCCTACGTCGTCAATCCGCAGCGCAAGTTCCTCGGCGTCGTGTCGGCCGATTCACTGCGCAGCGCGCTCGACGGCCATGTTGGTCCGCTGGGCCTGGCGCATGCCTATCTGCCCGACGTGCAGACCATCAATGCGGACGAGCCGGTCGCCGGCTTGTTCGGCCAGGTGGCGCAGCTGCCTTACGCCGTCCCAGTGGTGGCCGATGACGGCAGCTTCCGCGGCGCCATCAGCAAGACAACCTTGCTGAAGTTCCTCGACCGCGATACGCCAGCCATTGCCGAACAACAACAGAAAGGACAAGCATGAATCCAAGCACCGTTTCCACAGTAGAAGCTGTTGTTGAACAGCCGGCCGCGCAAATCAATCCCTGGGCGCTGACGCCGCCGGGCGACACGTCCTGGCTGGATGCGGCCGGACCGGCCGTACAGCCGGAACACGCGGCCTCCGGTTTTCACCTGACGCAGATTTTCGACGGCTCGCTGCCGCTGGAAAGCTGGATCAACCAGGGCCTGGGCTGGGTTGTCGCCCATTTCCGCCCGTTTTTCCAGGCCGTGCGCGCACCGATCGACAGCGTGCTGTCCGGCGTGGAAGACGTGCTGCTGGCGGCCCCGTCGCTGACGGTAATCGCCATCATCGGCTTGCTGGCGTGGCAATTTACCAGCCGCACCTTGGCCATCGGCACCGTGCTGGCGCTGCTGGTCGTGTCGATGCTGGGCATCTGGCCGGAAGCCATGACGACCCTGTCGCTGGTATTGACGTCGCTGGCTTTCTGCCTGGCCATCGGTTTGCCGCTGGGTATTTTCCTTGCCAGCAGCGACCGCGCACAGAATATCCTGCGTCCCTTGCTGGACGCCATGCAGACGACGCCTGCGTTTGTCTATCTGGTGCCGGTGGTGATGCTGTTTGGTATCGGTAATGCGCCAGGCGTGATCGTGACGATCATCTTTGCCCTGCCGCCGCTCGTGCGTCTGACCAACCTCGGTATCCGCCAAGTGCGTCCCGACCTGATCGAAGCGGCCCGCGCGTATGGCGCCTCGCCGTGGCAGTTGCTGACCCGCGTGCAGTTCCCGCTGGCCATGCCATCGATCATGGCCGGTATCAACCAGTCGCTGATGCTGTCGCTGTCGATGGTCGTGATCGCCTCGATGATCGCCGTCGGTGGCCTGGGCCAGATGGTATTGCGCGGCATCGGCCGCCTGGACATGGGTCTGGCAACCGTCGGTGGCCTGGGCATCGTGCTGCTGGCGATCACCCTGGACCGCTTGACGCAAGCGATGGGCCAGCCACGCCGTGGCGTGCGCCATTGGTACCAGACGGGTCCTGCCGGTTTCGTGCTGCGCCTGGTGCGCGGCAATACGGAGAAAAATAATGTTGAACAGCAAGCTACGCTGGCCAACGCACAATAAAGGAACCACATGCATCAAATTGACAATTTTAAAGTGACGCAAAAATCGCAACGCAAGTTCCAGTTGTTTTCCGCCCTGGCGATCGCCGCCATGGCCCTGACCACGAGCCTGGCCATGGCGCAGACGCCGGCCGCGCCCGCCGATGCGCTGCCCGGCAAGGGCATCAAGGTGCAGCCGCTGCAAAGCTCGATCGCGGAAGAAACCTTCCAGACCATGCTGGTCGACAAGGCCCTGGAAAAGCTCGGCTACGAAGTGCAGCCGATCAAGGAGGTGGAGTATCCGACGGCGCATATCGCCATTGCCAACGGCGACGCCACCTTCATGGCCGTGCACTGGGATCCGATGCACAAGGATTTCTATAACAATGCGGGCGGCGACGCCAAGTTGTTGCGCACGGGCCAATACGCCGGTCCTGCCGCGCAAGGTTATCTGATCGACAAGACGACGGCCGAGAAGTACAACATCACGAATATCGACCAGTTGCGCGACCCGAACCTGGCCAAGCTGTTCGACCACGACGGCGACGGTAAGGCGGACTTGACGGGCTGCAACCCCGGCTGGGGCTGCGAAGCGCTGATCGAGAATCACATGGATGCGTACAAATTGCGCGAGACGGTGACGCACGTGCAGGGCAGCTATGCGGCCCTGATCGCCGACACCATGGGCCGCTACAAGCGTGGCGAACCGATTTTGTACTACACGTGGACGCCGTACTGGGTCAGCGGCGTGCTGGTGCCGGGCAAGGACGTGGTCTGGCTGAAAGTGCCATTCTCGGCCAATCCGGAGAAAGTGAACACGCGTCTGGACAATGGCAGCGATTACGGCTTTGCCGTCAACACGGCGCGCATCGTGTCGAACAAGGCCTGGGCCGAGAAAAACCCGGCGGCTGCCAAGCTGTTCGAAGTGATGCAACTGCCCGTGGCCGACATCAATGCGCAGAACGAGCGCATGCGCCGTGGCGAAAACACGCAAGCCGATATCGCCCGCCATACGGCTGGCTGGATCAAGTTCCACCAGCAAAAGTTTGACGGCTGGATCGCGCAAGCGCTGGCGGCGGCGAAAAAGTAAATTCTAGCGCCGTTTCAACATGAAAAGTGGCTACCATTTTGGTAGCCACTTTTGCGTTAACGGCCTGTTTTGGTGGTTTTTGGTGAGTTTTTAGCCGTTTTCGGCCAGTTTCAGGTGCAAAATGGGGAAAGGCTGGCCGAACGGGTCGCGTTCGGAGCGGCTTTCCCCGATAAAGCCCAGGTGGCGGTAAAAGCCATGCGCTTGCGTGTTGTGTTCGTTGACATCGACAGCCGTGGCGCCCAGGGCCGCGATGGCGTGCCGCACCAGCACGCGGCCGGCGCCGCTGCCGCGCTGGTCGGGATGCACGAACAGCATCTCGATCCTGGCGTGCTCTACGCACAGGAAGGCATAGGCGACGCCGTCATCGGCGCGCAGCACGTGCAGCAGGCGTTCTGCCGTCACCCTGGCCAACTCGTCGCGGACGAAGGGCACCAGGAAAGCGATATCGCTATCGGCAAGGAAATCGTGGGTGGCGCGTACGGACAGGTGCCAGACATCGAACAAGCGGGGCAGGTCGGCGGCATGGGCCAGGGAAACCAGGGAATTCGGTGATGGTGTCATACAGAAATTATACTGCCCCGGCAGGCGCCGGGGCAGGGAGGGACGATCAGTCCTTCAAGTCTTCGATCAGGTCGATGTATTGTTGCTGCGCATCTTCCTTCAAGGTGCCGGCCAGGGCCGCCCAGGCGTCGAACTTGGCGCGGTTGACGAAGTCGGTCATGCCAGGACGCTCGCCCGTGGCGTCGCCGCTCGACGCTTGCTTGAACAAGGCGTAGATTTTCAACAAGGTCATATTGTCCGGACGCTCGGACAGGGTCTTGGAATCGAGCTGCGCTTGTTCGAATTGCTCTTGTAAACTCATGATGGCTCCTGTGTGCTGATGGAATCGCTGGAAAAGTGCGGCAGGCCCGGCGGAGTGGCCACCGTGCGTGCTGCAGTGCCTGACATCATAGTGAAAAAAGCGCGCCGTGCATTAGAGGACACACTCAAAACAAAAAACGCCGCCGCTGCGTGAACAGGGGCGGCGCTGGTACAGTCGCTTCAGCGCTGCGGAGTCTGTTTTATACGCCCAGCAGTTCCACGTCGAAAATCAGGGTGGCGTTCGGTGGAATCACGCCGCCGGCGCCGCGTGCGCCATAGCCCAGTGCCGCAGGGATGATCAGCTGGCGCTTGCCGCCCACTTTCATGCCTTGCACGCCTTCGTCCCAACCCTGAATGACGCGGCCGGCGCCCAGCGGGAATTCGAATGGATCGTTGCGGTCCTTGCTCGAGTCAAATTTCGAACCGGCGCTGCCGTCGTCGTTTTGCAGCCAGCCCGTGTAATGCACGACAACATTGTTGCCGGCTTGCGCTTCAGCGCCTTCGCCAACGACGGTATCGATGTATTGCAGGCCGGAAGCGGTAGTGGTGGTGGTCATGATAATCCTTGTGTAGGCGATGAAAGCTTCAGATTGTAGAGCAATGAGTTGCAAAGCGCCATTCCAGGCCCGGCGCAGGGAAAAACCGGAAATTACGCCGATGTGTGGTTGTCGGTCGCATTTAAAGGGGATTTCACACAATAAATACAGTGTTCCACGTAAAATGCATGTTTTGTATTTAACAGTGATTTCTTCCATGTTCCGCAGTCTACGCCGCCTTGTTTTTTCCTCGCTGTGCCTGGTTTCCGCAATATCGACGGCGCAAGCCGAAGTGGTGGTGGTGCTCAATTCCCGTGATGCTACGGTGCAACTGCTGGACCAGAAAACCTATGCTCCCCTGTCCACCTTTGCCGTCGGCAAGGAACCGCACCATCTGATGGAAACGCCCGATGGCAAGTCGCTGATCGTCGCCAGTTCCGTTGGCAACGAGCTCATTTTCCTCGATCCCGTATCGGGCCAGATCCAGCGCCGCATCAGCAACATCCTCGACCCGTACCAGATCGGCTTTTCGCCGGACCAGAAGTGGTTCATTTCGAATTCGCTGCGCCTGGACCGCATCGACCTGTACCGCTACGACGGCAAGAACCTGACCCTGGCCAAGCGCATCCCGCTGCCGAAGCTGCCCAGCCACATGGCGTTCACGGCTGACAGCACCATGGCTTTCATTACTCAGCAGGGCAGCAATCAGGTCAGCGCCATCGACCTGGCCACGCAAACCGTCAAGTGGACCATGCCTGTCGGCCCCGCGCCGGCCGGTATCACGATGACGCCCGATGGCAAGCATTTGCTGGTCGGCATCATGGGCAGCGATTATGTGGAAGTGATCGACTGGCGCACGCAAAAGACTGTCAAGCGCATCAAGGCGGGCGCCGGTACGCATAATTTCCGCGCGCTCGGCGACAACCGCATGACGTTTGTCTCGAACCGCGTGTCGAACACGATCAACATCATCGACCAGAAAACCTTGGAAAACGTGGGCACCATCAATGTACCGGGCGGCCCGGACTGCATGGAAATCACGCCCGATGGCAAGACCATGTGGGTGACCCTGCGCTGGATCAAGAAAGTGGCCGTAATCGACTTGACCACGCGCAAGGTTATCAAGACGATACCGGTAGGCCGCTCGCCCCATGGCGTGTATTTCGCCACCCACTCGCCGCGCATGTGATGGCGGGTGTGACGATGAAACACCTGATTCCCGCGGGCCGCGTGTCCGCCATGCTGCTGTGCGCCAGCGCCATGCTGTCGCCCGCGCATGCCGCCGCACCGGTACCAGCAGCCCCGGCCGCAGCCGCATCTTCAGCCCCGGCCGCCTGCAAGGGCACCATCTATATGACCTTCGACACGGGCAGTCAGTCGCAAGCGCAACTGATTGCCGACGTGCTGATCAAGCGTCATGTTAAAGCCACGTTTTTCCTGGCCAATGAAAAGACGACGCGCGGCGACTATTCGCTCGATGCCTCGTGGGCGCCGTACTGGAAAGCCCGGGTCGCCGAAGGCCATGCATTTGGCACGCATACGTTTGACCACGTGTACTGGAAGAAAGATCTGGCCAATGGCTTGATCCAGGTCAAGCCCCAGTTCGGCAAGGATGGCGGCAAGCTGGCCGCCTTCACCGATAAGCAGTTCTGCGAAGAATTGCGCCGGGTCGATACGCGCTTCCAGGAACTGACCGGGCACAAGCTCGATCCGTTCTGGCGCGCGCCAGGCGGCTATACGTCGCCGCGCACCCTGGCGGCCGGCAGCGCCTGCGGCTACCAGCATGCGGGCTGGGCGCCGGCCGGCTACTCGGGTGATGAGCTGCCCAGCGACAAGTATCCGAACGCCATGCTGCTGAAAAAAGCGCTGGCGAACTTGCGCAGCGGCGACATTTTCATTTCGCACATGGGCATCTGGTCGCGCAAGGATGCGTGGGCACCGGCCAACCTCGATGCCTTGATTTCTGGCTTGCAAGACAAGGGTTTCTGTTTTGCCACCCTGCGCGAGCACCCCGCCTATGCGCAGAAGAAGGGCCAGCCATGATCGCCGCCGATATCCTCGGCTTCGTCACGCCCGTCATCGATGCGGTGGTCGACGCCTTTGGCGTGGCGCAAGGCTGGCTGTTCCAGACGGTGGTCAATCCCCTCGTCTATCACCTGGGCTTTGGCGAATTCACGGAAGAAGCGTTCG
Organism: Janthinobacterium sp. Ant5-2-1; assembly: GCF_001445815.1. Lineage (NCBI taxonomy): Bacteria > Pseudomonadati > Pseudomonadota > Betaproteobacteria > Burkholderiales > Oxalobacteraceae > Janthinobacterium > Janthinobacterium sp. Ant5-2-1. Next base: position 60,993 of record NZ_LNCE01000027.1, read on the forward strand.
AAGGCACGGAGTGGCTGCTGATCGGCCTGTGCGAACTGGTGCTGCTGTTTCTCGTGCTGCGCCCGCTCGAAGCCCTGATTCCCGCGCAAAAGATCACCGACCCGCGCGCCCGCTGGAACGATTTCATCTACACCGTGCTGCACCGGATCGGCCTGTTTTCTGTCGTCGTCTTCTTTACGCTCGATCCGCTGATGGATGCGCTGGCGGGCGCCTTGCGCTTCGATGACATCCACCCCTTGAACCTGGAGTCGCTGTTGCCTGGCATCAGTCCCTTGCTCAGTTTTATCATTTATTTTGTGATACTGGACTTCGTCGACTATTGCTACCATCGGGCTTCGCACCATTTCGGCTGGTGGTGGGGCTTGCACAGCCTGCATCACAGCCAGCAAAACATGAATTTATGGAGCGATGACCGCAACCACCTGCTCGATGACTTTCTGCGCGACGTGGTGATGGCGCTGGTGGCGCTCGGCATCGGCGTGCCGCCGGGCCAGTACGTGTTGCTGGTATCGATTTCGCGCATTCTGCAAAGCTTGCAGCATGCGAATGTGAGGATACACTTCGGCCGCATCGGCGAGCGGCTGTTGATTTCTCCCCGTTTCCACCGCACGCATCATGCGATCGGCGTGGGGCATGAGTCGAAAGGCATGGGCAGCATGGGCGGCTGCAACTTCGGCGTGGTCTTGCCGATTTGGGATATGCTGCTGGGCACCGCGAATTTCTCGGCCGGCTATGCGCGCACGGGCGTGCGCGACCAGCTGGCCCGCATCGACAGCAAGGGCATGGGCCGGCCCGGACGCAACTATGGCCGCAGCTTCTGGCAGCAGCAATGGCTGGGCCTGCGCCGCATGGTGGAATTTGCAAGAATCAAACGAAAAGGACGCCGTTGATGCGTAATGTGTTGAATTCGTATGGCCGCGCCTTGCTGTCGCAATTGCACGGCAGGATATTGTTGCTGAGCGTGGCGCCCTTCATCCTGTCGCTGATACTGTGGGGTGGACTGCTGTATGTGGGCCTGCAGCCGCTGATCGACAGCCTGCATGCGCTGTTTACGCAATACGATTTCTTCCGCACCAGCGGGCAGGTGCTGTCCACCTTCGGGCTGGGCATGCTGAAAGCCGTGATCGTGCCGCTGATCGCCATGTTCATGCTGCTGCCGCTGATGATCCTGACGGCGCTGATCTTCATGGGCCTGTTCGCCATGCCGGCCATCGGCCGCCATGTGGGCGGACGGCACTTTCCGCAGCTGGACAAGAAGCATGGCGGCAGCCTGCTGGGCAGCGTCGGCACTTCGCTGGCCACGTTCTTGCTGTTCATTATCGCCTGGGTCATCATGCTGCCCCTGTACGCGTTTCCGCCGGCCGCATTGATGGGGCAAGCCGTGCTGTGGGGCTGGCTGACCTACCGCGTGATGGCGTATGACGCCATGGCCGACTACGCCAGCGTGGAAGAGCGCCACGCCATCATGCGCACGCAGCGCTGGCCCCTGTTGGCCATCGGCATGGTGTCCGGCGCGGCCGGCGCCGTGCCAGGCATGCTGTGGATGGGCGGCGTGATGTCGGTGGTGTTCTTCCCCTTCCTGGCGGCGTTCGCCATCTGGCTGTATGTGCTGATCTTTATCTTTACGGGTCTGTGGTTCCAGTATTACTGCCTGGAAGCACTGTCGCGTTTGCGGGGCGTACGCGGCATGACCGACGTGGCGCCAGCGGACGCTTGAGTATTTTTATCGAATTCTACGAGGGAGCTTCATGGCTATCGGATTGATCATCATCGGCGACGAAATCCTGTCGGGCAAGCGCACGGACCAGCATTTCCCGAAAGTAGTACAAATGCTCAAGGCGCGGGGCTTGCAGCTGAGCTGGGCGGAATACGTGGGCGACGAACCGGCCCGCCTGGTGGCCTTGCTCAAACGCAGCTTTGCCAGTGGCGACATCGTCTTCAGTTTTGGCGGCATCGGCGCCACTCCGGACGACCATACGCGCCAGGCGGCTGCCGATGCGCTGGGCTTGCCGCTGGTGCTGCATCCGCAGGGCAAGCTCAATATCCAGCAACGGATCACGGAAATGGGCGAAGAGGCGGGCGTGCCGGCCGATTTGAACTCGCCGGAAAACCTGCACCGCCTGAAAATGGCGGAATTCGTGCAAGGCGCCGAGCTGATTCCGAATCCGTACAACAAGATTGCCGGCTTTGCCGTGCGCGAGCATTATTTCGTGCCCGGCTTTCCCGTCATGTCGTGGCCCATGATCGAATGGGTGCTCGACACGCATTACAGCCATTTGTTCAACCAGGTGCCGCACGCGGAACATGCATTGCTCGTGTACGAAACGGCCGAATCCCTGCTGACGCCGCTGATGGTGCGCCTGGAAGCGGAGTTTCCGCTGATCAAAGTGTTCAGCCTGCCCAGCGTGGGTGATGCACAGACGCGCCGGCATATCGAACTGGGCGTCAAGGGCGAGCCCGCGCAGGCTGCCACCGCCTTTGCGCAGATGTGCGCCGCGCTCGATACCTTGCAGGCGGAATACACCATCATTTGAGCTGCAGCCAGCCCCGCGCCGGCGGCTTTTTTACTGGCGTCCAGCCCGCTTTGCCTCTATGTACGCTAGCGTACGTTCCAGGACGTTGTTTTTTTGCGAAAATCTTCAATGAAGCAAGATTTTTGTGTGCGCTCGTCAGTCGTTTTCATGCCGATGTGGTGGAATGGTGAACAGGGGCCTTGCGTGTCGAACGCGGGGTCGCCTGCCTGTGCAGCAGCGTGTTTTTTTGATTCACCGGTATGGACATCATGTTAAGCAAGCTTTGTTGTGACGGGCCCTGGCTGGCCCTCGTCTTATCCTGCGCGGAGCGGTATCGCTACCGCATTTTCCGCGCCGTCCAAACCCAACCTTACCCCAGCATCCCATGAAAGACACAGGCGTCAATCTGGCCGCGCAAGAGCGGCCCCCTTCTGATCCACTCCCCGACACGGGCGCCGAGGCGCCACCGCCGGCGAGTCCGCCGAAGAAGCGCCGTTCGCGCATCTGGCCCATCTTTGCCATCATCGTGCTGGCGCTGATCGCCGGCGTGGCGTGGTTCGTCATGCGCGAAGTGCGCACATCGGCCCTGCAGGCGGAGTTTTTCACGCGCCTGGACCGCCAACTGGCGTTCAAGGTCGAGCCTGGACCAGCACCGGCCGGCGCCATCCGCTATCCGCAGCACGGGCCCTACGATGAGCGCCTTGGCTATGCCAGCCTGCCGGATTTCATTACCAAGCTGAATGCGCGCGACTATGCAGTGACGGCGCAGGCGCGCATGTCGCCGAAAATGGTGCAACTGGTCGACCGGGGCATCTTTGCCACGTATCACGAGAAAAACCGCGCGGGGCTGAGCATCCTCGATTGCCGCGCCGCGCCCCTGTTCGCTGCCAGCTATCCCGAGCGCATGTTCGACGGCTTTGCCGAAGCGCCGCCCGCGCTCGTGCAAAGCCTGCTGTTCATCGAAAACCGCGAATTGCTCGACCCGGGCACGCCCGAGCGCAATCCGGCCGTGGAATGGGACCGTCTGAGCAAGGCCGTCCTCGACAAGGCGCTGAACCTGTTCGGCGGCCACCGCGGCGGCGGCGGCAGCACCCTGGCCACGCAAATTGAAAAATACCGGCATTCGGAAGATGGCCGCACCAGTTCCATGCAGGACAAGCTGCTGCAAATGATTTCGGCCAGCCTGCGTTCGTACCAGGATGGCGAAAATACCATGGAAGCGCGGCGCAAGATCGTCGTCAATTACCTGAACACCGTGCCGCTGTCGGCAAAGAGCGGTTTTGGCGAAGTCAACGGCATCGGCGACGGCATGTGGGTCTGGTATGGCCGTCCGTTTGCCGAAGTGAAGACCTTGCTCAAGGGCAAAATGGACCAGCCGGGCAGCGCGCTGGCCTACAAGCAGGCGCTGAGCCTCTTGATCGCCCAGCGCCGTCCTTCGCATTACCTGGTGGCTGGCGGCGCCGACCTGGAAGCGCTGGCGAACAGCCATCTGCGCCTGCTGGCGCAAGCGGGCGTGATTTCGCCGCAGCTGCGCGATGCGGCCATCGCCGAGAAGCTGCGCCCATCGACGGCCTCTGGCGTGCAATCGGAAGCGTCGACCTCGTTCGTCACGCGCAAGGCCTCGAATGCCGTGCGCAATCACCTGGCCAGCATGCTCGGCGATCCGCGCTTGTACAACCTCGACCGCCTGGACCTGAAAGTGGTCAGCACGCTCGACGCGCAGGCGCAAAACGCCGTCACCAAGGTCTTGCGCGAACTGCGCGACCCGGAAGTGGCGAAAGCGGCCGGTTTGACGGGCAAGGGCATGCTGGGCAATGGCGACCCGGCCAACGTCGTCTACAGCTTTACCTTGCTGCAAAAGGGCGACCAGGCCAACTTGCTGCGCGTGCAGACCGATAACTACGACCAGCCGCTCGACATCAACGAGGGCGCCAAGCTCGACCTCGGTTCCACGGCCAAGCTGCGCACCCTGGTGACGTATATGGACATCATCGACCAGCTGCACCAGCGCTACAGCGGCATGGGCGCCGCCGAGCTGAATAAAATCGCCGTCGATCCGAAGGACATGCTGTCGCAATGGGCGATTGCCTACCTGAAACCGTTGGCGCTGGGCGAGGCGCGCAATCTGCCGGCCATGCTGGCGGCCGCCATGGAGCGCAAATATTCGGGCAACCCGGGCGAAGGCTTCTTCACGGGCGGCGGCTTGCACCATTTCGGCAACTTCTCCAAGCTCGACGACAGCCGCATCATGACGGTGCAGCAGGCGCTGCGCCAGTCGACCAACCTGGTGTTCGTACGCCTGATGCGCGACGTGGCCCGCTACTACATGTTTTCGCGCCCCGATTCCTCGGCCTCGCTGCTGGCGGACGCCGACGATCCGCGCCGGGCCCAGTACCTGAGCCGGTTTGCCGACAAGGAAGGGCGAGAATTCCTGCACCGCTTCTACCAGAAGTACCGCGGCAAGAGCGTTGACGAGCAGGAAAAGATCCTGCTGGCCAGCATCCGCCCGACCCCCGTGCGCCTGGCGAATATCTTCCGCACCGTCAATCCGAAGGGGACCGTGGCGGAGTTCGGCGATTTCCTCAACGCCAACCTGACGTCGCAAAACGAAGTACCGCCCGAGCGCGTCGCCAAGATGTACCAGCAGTACGCAATGGAAAACTGGTCCTTGGCCGACCGCGGCTATCTTGCCAATGTGCATCCGCTGGAACTGTGGATGGTGGCGTATCTGCGCCAGCATGAAGGTTCCACCTTGTCGCAGATGGTGGCGGCCAGCGAAAAGGAACGCCAGGAAGTCTACAAATGGCTGTTCAATACGCACCGCAAGCACGCGCAGGACCGCCGCATCGCCAACTTGCTGGAAGTGGAAGGGTTCCTGGAAATCCACCGCCAGTGGAAGAAGATGGGTTATCCGTTCGACTCGCTTGTGCCATCGTATGCGACCACTCTGGGCGCGTCGGCCGACCGTCCCGCCGCGCTGGCCGAGTTGATGGGCATCATCATCAACGATGGTGTGCGCAAACCGAGCGTGCGCATCGATTCCATGCATTTCGCGGCCAATACGCCGTATGACACGATGGTCAAGCGGGGCAGCAAGGTGGAAGCGGAGCAAGTGTTGTCGCCGGACGTGGCGCGCGCCGTTGCCAAGGCCATCCGCGAAGTGGTGTCGGACGGCACGGCGAAACGGGCGAAGACGGCATTTGTCGGCGCCGACGGCGTGCCGATTCCGATGGGCGGCAAGACGGGTACGGGCGATCAGCGCTTCGACGTCTATGGCGCCGGCGGCCGCCTGATCGAGTCGCGCTACGTGAACCGTTCCGCCACGTTCGTGTTCAATATCGGCGAGCGCTTCTACGGCAGCATGACGGCGTACGTGCGCGGACCGGAATCGAAAAACTATGACTTCACGAGCGCCTTGCCCGTGCAATTGCTGGTGTCCCTGGCGCCGAGCCTGATGCCGTTGATCGAAGCGCCGGCGCCGGCCGAAGGCGTGGCGAAACAGTGCACGAATTAGCCGCTGGCAAGCAGTTGTAGCAAAACGCCGGCGTTCTCGCCGGCGTTTTTTTTAGCCGGCAAACACGGCCGTCTTGTCCGCCAGGCGCGCGTGATAAGCGGCGATGGCAGGGTAGTCGGGACGCTGCAGCGGCGCCATCAGCCAGCGCTTGACGGACAGGCCCAGCACGATATCGGCCAAGGTAAATTGCTCGCCGCAGGCGAAGGCGCCCGTGCGCTGCAGCTGCTGCTCGAGGATGCCCATCATCTTGTTCCATCCGGCGATCCCGGCCGCCAGTTGCGCCGCGTCCTGGTGTGCCGGGCTCTGGCGTACCAGCGACATGAAGGCGTAGCGCCAGCTGTTGTTGAGGTCACCCATCTGCCAATCCATCCATTTTTCCACTTCCGCGCGGGCGCGGGGCGTGCTTGGCAGTAAGTCATCGCGGCCCGCCTGGGCGCACAGGTAGCGGCAAATCGTGTTCGATTCCCACAGCACCAGGTCGCCATCGAGCAGCACGGGCACCATGGCGTTCGGGTTCAAGACCAGGAATGCGGGGTCATCGGTACTGCGAAAGCCGCTGCCCCAGTCTTCGCGTTCATACGGCAGGTCGAGTTCATCGCACGTCCACAGGACTTTGCGGACATTGATCGAGGCGGCTTTTCCAAGAATTTTCAGCATGCGGGGCTCCGGAGGGCGGGTGGTTGATCTGCCACTGTAGCGGATTTGGCCACGCCGCGCATGTGAAAGTGCCTTGCATAGTTGAGCTTTTCTTGGCATCGTAGCCACCCATGAAACCTATGCGCCACCACATGTCCAAAATCCTCGCGTTCAGCCGTTTTTCCGTGCGCGATTTCCTCGCCACCGCCGGTCCCACCTTGCTGCTGGTCGGCGCGTTCTGCGCGCTCGCTTACTGGCTGGTCGACCCGGCGCCGCCGCGCCAGGTAAGCCTGTCGACGGGGCAGGACAACAGCGCCTATGAAGAGTTCGGCAAGAAATATGCGTCCACCCTGGCCAAGCACGGCATCAAGGTGACCTTGCAGCCGTCGCTGGGTTCGCAGGAAAACCTGCAGCGCCTCAACAATGGCAAAACCGATATCGCCTTCGTGCAAAGCGGCTCGACGGAGCACGAGGATGCCGAGCGCCACGGCCTGATTTCCCTGGGCAGCCTGTTTACGGAACCTGTCTGGCTCTTCATGCGCGAAGACAAGGCTGTGACGGAGCTGGCGCAATTGAAGGGCATGAAGATTAACCTGGGACCGGAAGGCACGGGCGTGCCCGGCCTGTTCCGGCAGTTGCTGTCTGTCAATGGCGTCGAGGCGAAGGAATTGACGGTGAGCGACTTGCAAAACACGCCCGCCACGGTGGAGCTGCTGGAAGGGCGTATCGACGGACTCGTGTTCAGCTCGGCGCCGGAAGCGCCGCTGATCCAGATGCTGTTGCAAACGCCGGGCATCAAGCTGTTTGATTTTTCGCAGGCGGAGGCGTACACGCGGCGCCTGCCTTTCCTGACCCACGTCGTCTTGCCGCGCGGTATCGTCGACCTGGGGCAGAACATTCCCGCCCAGGACTATCACCTGATCGCGCCGACGGCAACTTTGGTCGCGCGCGAAGACTTGCATCCGGCCCTCGTCGACCTGTTCGTGCAGGCGGCGGCCAGCATCCATGGGGGCACGGGCTGGTTCCAGCAGCAGGGGCAGTTCCCGTCCGCGCGCTACACGGAAATTCCCGTGGCACCGGAAGCGCTGAAATTCTACAAGGATGGCGCGCCCGTGCTGCAGCGCTACATGAGTTTCTGGCTGGCCAATTTCTTTGATCGCATGTGGGTGCTGGTGGTGGCGCTCGGCGCCCTGATCCTGCCCCTGTCGCGCGTCGTGCCGCCTTTGTACGTGTGGCGCATCCGCTCGCGCGTGTACCGCTGGTACGGCCAGCTGCGCACGGTCGAGCAGGCGCTGGAAGACGTGCCGCCAGAGCAGCGCGCGCAAGTGTATGCGGCGCAATTGAAGCGGCTCGACCAGATCGAGGAAATGGTCAACCAGATCTCGATTCCCCTGTCGTTTGCCGATGGGCTGTATGGCTTGCGCAGCCACATCAATTTCGTGCGCAAGCGTATTCTGTCCCTGATGGGCGAACACCCTGCCACCGAGGTGGGCGAGCCGGCCTGAGCGATTAACTCGCTTAACAACGCCTAACAAAACCGTAGCGAGCGGAAGGAAGTTGTGGTTGAGAAGCGCAGCTGTACGAAGGTACAGTGAGCATCGCAGACCGCAAATTACGACGCGTAGTAGGTTTTGATAGGCGTACTAAATGAGGGTGATCGACAGCTTGCGTCCGACCAGCGCGGCGGCCCGCTCCAGGGTGGAGAGCGTCACGTCGCTGCTGGGGTCGAGCAGGCGGTCGAGCTGCGAGCGGCTCGTCTGCAGCAGGGCCGCCATGCGCGTCTTCGACATCGATTGTTCCTGCATCGCCTGCGTCAGTTGCCAGGCGATCACTTCCTTGATGGCGCGGTTTTGCGTTTGCTCGAAAATGCCTTCTTCCTTGAGGAAGTCGTCGAGACTGCTGCCGAGGTGCGGAGCGGTGGCGTTCATGTCAGTTCCTTGTAGCGTTTGCGGGCCAGCGCCAGGTCGTCATCGGGCGTGGCGCGGGTTTTCTTGATAAAGCCGTGCAGCGCCACCAGGCAGTCGCCGTGATGGCAGATCAGCACGCGCGCGATGCGGTTGCCGGGCAGGCTGCTGCGTACCTCCGACAAGCCTTGCCCCAGATGGCGGCACAAGGGCATGCCCACGGGCCAGCGCCATTGCGCATGCATCAAGTCTTGTCTGATCACATGGCGCTCTTCAACCGGCAACGACTTGAGCCAGTCACGCACGGGTTCGCCGCCATTGCCATTCGCATAGAACAGCAGGGTAATCTGCCGCAAGCCGGAAGCATCCATGACGCACCCCTATGTTGTACTATATAAGGTACGCGCTTGCAAGGAGAATTTGCGCCGCAGTTGAAAAATCGGGCGCGCATGGATGGTTGTAGCCGATAGAGGGCCACAGGGTGGCCCGCCAGATCAAACACGGTTCAGATAATCAGGCTGCCAGCGTCAGGCGCCCAGCCACGGCAGCCCCGCCTTGCACCAGCCGCCGATCTGCTTGCGGTGGCCGTCGGCGTCCTTGTCGCCCTCAAAACCTTCGAGGATGTCGTAGCAGTTCAGGTAGCCGTGCTCGGTCGCCAGCTTGGCCGCGTGGCGCGAACGCACGCCGGAGCGGCACAGGAACAGCAGCACCTCGTCCTTGCCGGCCTGGGCGGCCAATTGCGCGAGGAAATCGGGATTCGGCACGCCACCGGGGTAGGTGGCCCACTGCACCGCACCATGCTGGGTATCGGCGATATCAACCCGTCCCACCCAGTCGCGCTCGGCATTCGTGCGCACGTCGATGAGCTTGACGGCCGCATCGCGCTGCAGCAGGTCGTACGCTTCCTGCGGCGTGACGGCGCCGGCATACGGCGTACCTTCATTGGCCCGGCTGCGGGCGGTGGTCAGGATGTCGGCGGCGGTGGTCATGGCGTCCTCGATGAAAGTGGCAGGTGTGGTCGATTATAGTGCGCCATCCGCGCGCCGCAAACGGGAAACCATGGTGCATCGCGTATGCACCACAAGGAGGCATTTTTCAAGAATCGGCAAAAAATGCACGATAATGGTGCGTTATTCGTTTTTTGCACTTGCTTAGTGCATTCTTGATTTGACGCAAATGCAGCAGGAAAATCGCGGGCACGAAAACTTTCATTGGGATGGCCGGGTTTTGACCTTGGCGGCGTCATCCCACCAGAAGCTGGCATGGAATCTGCTATGATCCTTATGAGTTTTGGTGGCACGCAATGTTTGCTTCGCTTCATCAGCCCAGACGCATTAAGGTCGGCTCACCCCACATTCATTTAGGAGATACGCATGGCAATGACAGCCGCAGAAGTCTTGAAGATGGTAGAAGAAAACGAAGTCAAATTCGTTGATTTCCGCTTTGCTGATACCCGTGGTAAAGAGCAGCACGTGACGGTTCCCGTGTCGCACTTCGACATGGACAAATTCGAGTCGGGCCACGCCTTTGACGGTTCTTCGATCGCTGGCTGGAAAGGCATTGAAGCGTCCGACATGATCTTGCTGCCGGATCCAAACACGGCCAATATCGACCCGTTCATGGAAGAAACGACCCTGTTCATGCAGTGCGACGTGATCGAACCGTCGGACGGCAAGGGCTACGACCGCGACCCGCGCTCGATCGCGAAACGCGCCGAAGCCTACCTGAAATCGTCGGGCATGGGCGACACCGCCTACTTCGGCCCTGAGCCAGAATTCTTCATCTTCGACAGCGTGCGCTGGAAGATCGACATGTCGGGATGCTTCGTCAAGATCGGTTCGGACGAAGGTTCGTGGTCGACCGGCAAGGACATCGAAGGCGGCAACAGCGGCCACCGTCCTACCGTCAAGGGCGGCTACTTCCCCGTGCCACCAGTGGACAGCTTCCAGGACATGCGTTCGGAAATGTGCCTGATTCTGGAGTCGCTGGGCATCCCGGTTGAGGTACATCATCACGAAGTGGCCGGCGCCGGCCAGAATGAAATCGGCACCAAGTTCTCGACCCTGGTCGAGCGCGCCGACTGGACGCAAAACCTGAAATACGTGGTGTGGAACGTGGCGCACAGCTATGGCAAGACCGCCACCTTCATGCCGAAACCTATCGTTGGCGACAACGGTTCGGGCATGCACGTGCATCAATCCGTATGGAAAGATGGCAAAAACCTGTTCGCTGGCGACGGCTATGCCGGCCTGTCCGATTTCGCCCTGTACTACATCGGCGGCATCATCAAGCACGCCAAGGCACTGAACGCGATCACCAACCCGGGCACCAACTCGTACAAGCGTCTGGTACCAGGCTACGAAGCCCCAGTGAAACTGGCGTACTCGGCGAAAAACCGTTCCGCCTCGATCCGTATCCCGCACGTGGCCAATCCAAAAGGCCGCCGCGTCGAAGCGCGCTTCCCGGATCCACTGGCGAACCCGTACCTGTGCTTCGCCGCACTGCTGATGGCTGGCCTGGACGGCGTTGCCAACAAGATCCATCCGGGCGAAGCCGCCTCGAAAGATCTGTACCATCTGCCGCCGGAAGAAGACGCACTGATCCCGACCGTGTGCGCTTCGCTGGAAGAAGCTCTGGACGCACTGGACAAGGACCGCGAGTTCCTGACCCGTGGCGGCGTGTTCAGCGATTCGATGATCGATGCTTACCTGGAACTGAAAATGCAGGACGTACAGCGCATGCGCATGACCACGCATCCTGCCGAGTTCGACATGTATTACTCGCTGTAATGGCGCCACGCCGGCAGCATGCCGGTAGTGAATAAAAAAACGCGGGTGAGGCGATGGTCTCGCCCGCGTTTTTTGTTATGGCGCCACAGTGCGTTGTTGTATAGTCGGCCCAGGAACGATGCGGCACGCGCCGACAGGAGTAGAGATTGACCAAGCATTACAGAATGGCGCTGATGGCAGGATTGCTGGGCGCGGCGGCACAGGCGCACGGGCAATTGTATGTGTGCGCCGATGCGCAAGGACATAAAACATACACGGACAAGCGGGCTGGCGCGCATTGCCAGCTGCTCGATTTGCCGGGCGCCATGACGGAGCCGCCACGCAAAACGGCACCGCTGGCCGGCACGCAGGCCCGGCCCGCCACGCAGGCGGCGGCCACGGCAGCGCCTGCCTCCGGCGCGTTTCCTAAGGTCGATGGCGCCGAGCAGCGCGCGCGCGACCTGGACCGACGCCAGATCCTGCAGGACGAATTGCGCAGCGAAGAACAGAAGCTGGCGGCGCAGCGCCTGGAGTTCAATGGCGGCCAGCCCGAGCGCCAGGGCAATGAGCGCAATTACGCGAAATACCAGGAAAGAGTGGCGCAGTTGAAGGACAACATTAGCCGGACACAGCAGAACGTCGAGGCCCTGAAACGCGAGATCGCGAATATTCGGTAAAGCACATGACACTAGACAACCATTCCAGCCGCCCGGCGCACCTGGCCGGCCTCGATTTGCTCGCTTCGGCCGTGATCCTGCTCGATGGCGACGGCCGCATCAGCTATGCCAACGCGGCGGCGGAGAACCTGCTGGAAAGCTCATTGAAAGCACTGTCGCGGCAAAAGCTGACGGCGCTGTTCTTGAATCCAGACGAGCTGGCCGGCATTTGCGCGCAGGCGCTCGAACATAAATTTTCCGACTTGCGCCAGGACCTGAGCCTGGAACGCCTGGGACGCGAGCCGCTGCGCGTGCACAGCATCGTCAGCGCGCTCGACGCGCCGCGCGACGGCGTGCTGATCGAGTTGCGCGAGAACGTGCAGCAGCTCAAACTCGACCGCGAAGAGCGCATCCTCGACCAGAGCCAGGTCAACAAGGAGCTGATCCGCAACCTGGCGCATGAAATCAAGAATCCGCTGGGCGGCATCCGCGGCGCGGCTCAGCTGCTGGAGCTGGAATTGCCGGCCCTGCACCTGAGCGAGCTGCGCGAATATACGCAAGTGATCATCAAGGAAGCGGACCGCCTGCAAACCCTGGTCGACCGCCTGCTGGCGCCGCACCGCCGCCCGCATATCGTCGGCGACGTGAATATCCACGAAGTGTGTGAGCGCGTGCGCAGCCTGATCCTGGCTGAATTTCCCAGCGGTCTGACCATTTCACGCGATTACGATGCCTCGATTCCCGAGTTTCGCGGCGACAAGGAGCAATTGATACAGACCGTGCTCAACATCGCGCACAACGCGGCACAGGCCCTGGCCGAGCGCATCGAGGCGGGCGATGCGGAGCTCATTTTCAAGACGCGCGTGGCGCGCCAGGTGACCCTGGCCAAGGTCCGCTACAACCTGGCATTAGACTTGCATATCATTGACAATGGACCGGGCATCGCACCCCAGATCCGCGACCGGATTTTCTACCCGCTGGTGTCGGGCAGGGAAGGCGGCAGCGGGTTGGGGCTGACCTTGGCGCAAACCTTCGTGCAACAGCACCTGGGCGTGATCGAGTGCGAAAGCCGGCCTGGATACACCGATTTCAGGATCGTTCTACCCTTGCCATAAGCGAGGAGGTATCCCACCCATGAAATCCATTGCGGGACGCACACACTAATGAAGCCAATCTGGATAGTTGACGACGACGAATCAATCCGCTGGGTGCTGGAAAAAGCCCTGGCGCGGGAAAATCTCGCCACCAAGAGTTTTGCCAATGCGCGCGACGCCATCGCCGCACTGGAATTTGACACGCCGCAGGTGCTCGTGTCCGATATCCGCATGCCGGGCGCGTCCGGCCTGGAATTGCTGCAGACGGTCAAGTCGCGCTTTCCCGGCTTGCCGGTCATTATCATCACGGCCTTTTCCGACCTCGATTCGGCCGTCGCAGCCTTCCAGGGCGGCGCCTTCGAATACCTGGCCAAGCCTTTCGACATCGACAAGGCTGTCGAGCTGATCCGCCGCGCGCTGGAAGAGAGCCTGCGCGAAACGAGCGTTGAATCGGGCCCGTCGGAAACGCCGGAAATCCTCGGCCAGGCGCCGGCCATGCAGGAAGTCTTCCGCGCCATTGGCCGTTTGTCGCAGTCGAACGTGACGGTGCTCATCACGGGCGAATCCGGTTCCGGCAAGGAGCTCGTGGCGCGCGCGCTGCACAAGCACAGCCCGCGCGCAGCACAGCCTTTCATCGCGCTGAACACGGCGGCGATCCCGAAGGATTTGCTCGAATCCGAACTGTTCGGCCATGAACGGGGTGCGTTTACGGGCGCGCAGACGACGCGCCGGGGCCGCTTCGAGCAAGCCGAGAACGGCACTTTGTTCCTCGATGAAATCGGCGACATGCCGTTCGACTTGCAGACGCGCTTGCTGCGCGTGCTGTCCGACGGCCATTTCTATCGCGTCGGCGGCCATCAGCCCATGAAGGCGAATGTGCGCGTCATTACGGCCACGCACCAGAACCTCGAGCAGCGCGTGCGTGACGGCCTGTTCCGCGAAGACTTGTATCACCGCCTGAACGTGATCCGGCTGCGCCTGCCCAGTTTGAGGGAGCGGCGCGAGGATATCCCCATCCTGGTGCGCCACTTCCTGGTGCAAAGCGCGCGTCAGCTGGGCGTGGAAGCCAAACGCATGAGCGAACCGACGATGCAGTTCCTCAGCAGCCTCGATTTGCCCGGCAATGTACGCCAGCTGGAAAACCTGTGCAACTGGATCACCGTCATGGCGCCGGGTCAGACGGTGGAAATCAAGGACTTGCCGCTGGAATTGACGCAGGGGCAGGGCGATGGCGCGGCCACTGCGGCGGCGGGCGAGGCTGCGCCGGCAGCCGTTGCCCAGCCGCACGGCGGCCAGGTATTCGAAGCCGCAGCGCCAGCCAACGGCGCGCCGCCAGGATGGATCGGCTTGCTGGAACTGCAGGCGGCCGGCATGCTGGGCGCGGGGCAGCAGGAAGTCATGGCTGTGCTGGGACGCCAGTTCGAATCGGCCCTGATCAAGACGGCGCTCAAGCATACGCACGGGCGCAAGAATGACGCCGCCGTGCGCCTGGGCATCGGCCGTAACACCATCACCCGCAAGATCTCCGAACTGGGCATCGACGGCGCCAAGGACGACTGATTGCCGTCCGGACGGGGCCCCGCCCCGTCCGCTTCCCCTCCTGGCGTTCCTTGCACGCCACAACACCCACAACAAGTGCAGTCGATAAGGTAAGCTGACGCCTGCCGGACTGTTTCGTCCGGTGTTAACTTGAACTGTGGAATAGCATGCTCATAAACTGCGTGGCCTACCAGGATGGCAAAAAACTGGCCGACTTGCCGATCGACGATATCAGCGATTACGTCGAACGCCCCGATTGCTTCGTCTGGGTGGCTCTGCTCGACGCCACGCCGGACGAACTGAAACAGATGCAGCACGAGTTTTGTCTGCACGAACTGGCGGTGGAAGACGCGCAGCGGGGCCACCAGCGGCCGAAGATCGAGGAGTATGGCGATTCCCTGTTTGCCGTCGTGAAAACCGTGGAAATGGTCGAGAACGAACTGGTGCTGGGCGAAGTCGATATTTTTGTCGGCGCCAACTACGTGCTCTCTTCGCGCAGCAACAGCTCGCAAGGCTTCCTTGGTGTCCGCGCGCGTGCCGAGCGCGAACCGCATCTGCTGCGCCAGGGCTCGGCCTTCGTGCTGTACGCGCTGATGGACGCCGTTGTCGACCGTTACTTTCCCGTGCTCGACGCGCTCGAATCGGAGCTGGAACTGATCGAGGACCGCATCTTCGACCGTGGCACCGAACGCGACAATATCGAACGGCTGTATCAATTGAAACGCAAGGTCATGGTCTTGCGCCACGTGGTGGCGCCCCTGATGGAAGCGGTGGGCAAGCTGCACGGCGGGCGGGTGCCGCCGCTGTGCCACGATACCCAGGAGTATTTCCGCGACGTGCACGACCATCTGGCGCGCATCAACGGCACGCTCGACACCATCCGCGATACGATCAGCACGGCGATCCAGGTGAATCTGTCGATGGTCGCCATCGATGAGAGCGAAGTGAACAAGCAATTGGCGGCCTGGGCCGCGATCTTCGCCGTGTTTACGGCGTTTGCCGGCATCTGGGGCATGAACTTCAAGTTCATGCCGGAACTGGACTGGCATTATGGCTATCCGGCCGCCGTGGCAGTGATGAGCTGTGTCTGCGGTTATATGTATTACTTGTTCAAGCGTTCCGGCTGGTTATAAAAAATTCCTGTGTATCTGTATTATTAAACAATAGCCAGGGGTACAATCGCGGCAAGTCCGTTGACCCGGGCCTTTGCTGAGGATCGCCGCGCCGGCAGCTTTGCCTGCGCTTTCCGTGCTGCGCAGGAGCATTCATGAGTATTCCGTTGTTTGATGTGAATTCGCAAGAACCCCTGTTCGATCCCGAGCAGCGGCGCACCCTGGCGGAGGCGGCCCTGCGCTCGATCACCGCCTCGACGGCGCACGCCCGTGGCGACGACTTTCTGCGCATCCTCGTCAAGGACCTGGCCGAAGCGCTTGACGTGCACTATGTGATCGCCGGGCGCCTGGTGCGCCTGGACGATGGCAGCGAAGGCATCCGCACCCTGGCCCTGTGGGGCGGCGACGGCTACCAGCCGAATATCGAATACAGCCTGCAGCACACGCCTTGCCAGGACGTGACCTGCCAGAGCATGTGTTTTCACGGCAGCGATATCCAGCGCCGCTTTCCATTCGATAGCCTCCTGGTCGACATGCAGGCGGAAAGCTATGTCGGCATGCCGCTGATCGATACCGATGGCAAGACCCTGGGCATCCTGTCGGCCATCGACACGCGTCCCATCGATGAAAACAAGCGCTTGCTGGCCTTGCTGCTGCTGTCGATCTTCTCGGCCCGCGGCGCGGCCGAGCTGCAGCACCAGGAGCGCACCCAGCAGCTGGAAGAAATCGTGCGCGTGCGCACCGAGTCCCTGCTGGCGGCGCAGGCCAACCTGATCGAGCAGGAGCAGATGGCGGCCCTCGGCTCGCTCGTTGCCGGTGTCTCACATGAGGTCAACACGCCCATCGGCGTGGCGCTGACGGCGGCGTCGAGCATGGGCAGCTATGCCGACCAGCTGGTGCAGGTGCTGGGCGGCGCCAAGGTCAGCCGTGCCGAACTGATCGACATCGCCGAGTCCTTGAAAGGCGCGGCCGCCCTGATCGAGCGCAACCTGGCGCGCGCCGCCGACCTGATCGGCAATTTCAAGCAGCTGGCCGTGGACCAGGTCAGCGAATATGTGGCCGACCTGGCGTTGCACGATTATGTACACGGCCTGGTGTCGGCGCACAGCCCGGAACTGCGCAAGGCGGCGCTGGGCGTGGAACTCGATATCGCGCCCGATTGCCAGGTGCGCCTGGCGGCCGGCAAGCTGTCGCAAATCCTCTCGAACCTGCTGATGAACAGTGCCCGCCATGGCTATCCGCAGGGTGGCCCGGGCCGCATCACGATCCGCGCGCGCATCGAGGCGGATGGCGATGACGCGGATGCGCGCTGGCTGCTGCTGGACTTTTCCGACGACGGCATCGGCCTGGCGCCCGCCGTGCGCGAACACATGTTTGAACCGTTTTTCACCACCAAGCGTGGGCAGGGCGGCTCCGGCCTGGGCATGCACATCGTCTACACCATCGTGCAGCAACTGGGCGGCCAGGTGTGCGCCATCGACTGCACTCCCGGCTGTCATATACAAATCAGGCTGCCGCTGGCCTCCCGGCAGGCGTAAAAAAACCTCACTGACATAGTGCAGCGACGCTGATTTCTGGTGCATACCGTACACCATCATTGTGCAAAACAATATTACTGAATTGTAAATTGTTGTTTTTTATTCCTGCGCTCAGTGCATCGTTGACACCTTCCAATTCCCCGTGTTTTGATGGTTCATTAAGGTTCAGTCTGCCAACGGCAACTGGGCCTTTGACGGGTAGTGGCATGGCGGCTAAGCATCATCATTCATCAAGTTCGGACGGCCCTTTGGCGCAGGCCCGGGTGCGGTTTTTATAACGATAAAGAATGTTAATGCGCGGATAGTCGCCCTGTACGGAGCGCCGCATCGGCAGTTCGGTGGCGCCGAGTTCACATGATAAAAATGCAATAAAAACATATATCAAGGGGAGTTTGCAATGATGATGGAAACAGTCTTGTCTCGTTCTTTGCGTTTGATGTTTACGGGTAGCGCCGTCGTCGCTGGCCTGACCATGCTGGCCCAGCCAGCCATGGCACAACAGAACGATGCACCCATGCAGCGTGTCGAAGTCACCGGCTCCGCCATCAAACGGATCGATGGTGAAACCTCAGTGCCGATCACCATCATGAAAATGGATGATCTCAAAAAGCAGGGCATTACCACCATCGAGCAGGTCATGTCGAACCTGAGCGCCTCGCAGGCATCGCAGGGCACCAGCCAGGTCGTTGGCCTGGGCACCGGCGGCGCTTCGTTCGCCGACTTGCGCGGTATTGGCGCGAACAAGACCCTCGTCTTGCTGAACGGCCGCCGCATGGCCAACAATGCGCTCGACGCCTCGGCGCCCGATTTGAACATGATCCCGTTTGCCGCGCTCGAACGCGTTGAAGTATTGCGCGATGGCGCGTCGTCGCTGTACGGCAGCGATGCCGTCGGTGGCGTGATTAACTTCATCACGCGCAAGGACTTCCAGGGCGGCATCGTCAGCATCGGTGCCGATATGCCGGAACAATCGGGTGGCTTCTCCAAGAATGCCAATGTCGGTTTCGGCTATGGCGACCTGGATAAGGATGGCTTCAATATTTTCGGTATGCTCGATACCCAGAGCCAGCGTGCCATTACCGGTACCCAGCGCAATTACAACAAGCGCTATCCAGGCGGCATTTCGCCGACCACCAGCCCCGCCAATTACTATCAGGACGACCAGACGGGCAATCCGACGGCGCCTAGCTGCGCCGCGGGTACCTTCCTGGTACCGAGCGGCGATGGCACCAGCTGCAATATGTCGACCTCGAACTTCGTGGACTATGTGCCAAAAAGCAAACGCACGACCGGCTTGCTCAAAGGCGTCCTGAAGCTGAACGCAAATCATGAGATGAGCCTGGAATACCTGAACAGCGAAAGCAAGGTCTACAGCGCTATCGCCCCGGTACCGTATGGTGGCTTGCGCCAGAACCGCACGCGCCTCGATGGTTCGCCGAATCCGTACTACCCTGGCAATGGCAATTTCACGCCGAACATTCCGCTCGACGCCGCTTACGTCGATCCCAACTTCATGCCTGCCGGCGTCAATCCTGGCTTCGTGAACGTCAAATGGCGCGATTTGCCGAACGGTTCGCGCGCTGATGAAAATATCAACAAACAACAGCGCTTCGTCGCTGGCTTGAACGGCAACCTCGCCGGCTGGGACTACAACGCGGCGCTGACCTTCAATGAAAACAAGGTCGCTGTGAATCTGATGGGCTACAGCGATGGCGGCATCATCACGAAGGGTGTCTTGAACGGCATCATCAACCCATACGGCGACCAGGACGCGGCCGGCATGGCCTTGATCGAAAGTGCCGCATTGAACGGCAATGTCCGCAATGCCAAGGGTACGACCAAGGTCGCCGACTTCAATGCAAGCCGCGAACTGGGCGACTGGCTGGGCGCTGGCCGCGCTGCCGCTCTGGCCGTGGGTGCGCAGGTGGGACATGAGAAATTCCTCAGCACCGCCAATTCGGAATATGCCGCCAAGGTCGTTGCCAGTACCGGTATCGATCCGGAAACGCATGACGAAGGTTCGCGCACCACGCAAGCCGTGTACGCCGAGTTGAACGTGCCTATCCTCAAGACCTTGGACGTGACCGCCGCCGTGCGTTATGACCGTTACAGCGATTTCGGCAATACGACCAACCCGAAAGTGGCATTCCGCTTCCAGCCGACGAAAGAAGTGCTGTTCCGCGGTTCGTACTCGACCGGTTTCCGTGCGCCATCGCTGTACGAGATCAATTCCTCGCAAACGTACACCAATACCAGCCAGCGTGATGACCCTATCAATTGCCCGGGCGGTACGGCATTGCCTGGCAAGCCCAAGGCAACGAATTGCCAACAGCAATTCCAGGCCTTGTTTGGCGGTAATAAAAAGCTGTCGCCTGAAGAGTCGCGCAACATTACTCTGGGCGTCGTCTTCGAACCGATCGCCAACCTGAGCATCGGCATCGATTACTGGGACATCAAGCTCGACCATTCGATCGGCAGCCTGGCGGAAGACGACGTGTTTGGAGATCCGGTTACCTACGCGGCCGTGTACCACCGCACGGCGAACGGCAACCTGGCCACCGACGGTTCGCAATGCCCGAATCCGGCCACTTGCGGCTATGTCGACCTGCGTACCCAGAACCTGGGTGGCGTGAAGACCCGCGGCCTCGACTTGAGCGTCAACTACCGCTTGCGCACCAGCGACTTTGGCACGTTCGCCCTGGTCACCAACAGCACGTACGTCAACAAGTACGAGTATCAAAGTGCCGAAGGCGGCAAGTGGAAGCAGAACGTCGGCGTCTTCTCCGGCGCCGGTCCGATCTTCCGCTGGCAGCATACGGCCAGCGTGAACTGGAACAGCGGTATCTTCAGTGCCGGCATGTCGGGTCATTACAAGTCCGGTTACCTGGACCAGGATGAAGAGCACAAAGTGGCGTCCTACACCACCTTTGATGCTTTCGGAACGGTTGCCGCCACCAAGAACGTGACTCTGACCGTCGGCGTGCGCAATCTGTTCGATCGCGAGCCGCCACTGAGCTATCAAACCACGACCTTCCAGGCTGGCTATGATCCACGCTATGCCGACGCCATTGGCCGTACCGTTTATCTGCGCGGCAGCTATACGTTCTAAGCTTGTTGCAGGCTGAAAGCTGAAACGCCCGGGTGAACCCGGGCGTTTTTTTTGCGCTGGCCGTGCAGCACGGCCGCCGTGGCTTATTTTCCGCGCGCCGCCATCGACAGGGCCACCGCTTCGGCCACCTTGATGCCGTCGACGGCCGCCGACAGGATGCCGCCCGCATAGCCGGCGCCTTCGCCGGCGGGGAACAGTCCCCGTGTATTCAGGCTTTGCAAGTCATCGTCGCGGCGCTTGATGCGGATCGGCGACGAGGTGCGCGTTTCCACGCCCGTCAGCACGGCGTCGGCCTTGTAGTAACCCTTGATCTGCTTGTTGAACGCCGGGAAGGCTTCGCGCAGGGCCGTGATCGCGTATTCAGGCAAGGACGGCGCCAGGTCCGTCAGGTGCACGGCCGGCTTGTAGGAGGGCACCACGCTGCCAAATTCCGTCGAGGCGCGGCCGGCCACGAAGTCGCCGACCAATTGTCCTGGCGCATCGTAGTTGCCGCCACCGAGGGCAAACGCGCGCTCTTCCAGCTCGCGCTGCAGGGCGATGCCGGCCAGCGGGTCGCCCGGGTAGTCGGCGGGCGTGATGCCGACGACGATGGCGCTGTTGGCGTTGCGTTCGTTGCGCGAATACTGGCTCATGCCGTTCGTCACCAGGCGGCCCGGTTCCGAGGCGGCCGCCACCACCGTGCCGCCCGGGCACATGCAGAAGCTGTAGACGGAGCGGCCATTGCTGGCGTGATGCACGAGCTTGTAGTCGGCCGCGCCCAGGATCGGGTGGCCGGCGCTGGGGCCGAAGCGGCAGCTGTCGATCAGCGACTGCGGGTGTTCCACGCGGAAGCCGATCGAGAACGGTTTTGCTTCGATGTACACGCCGCGGCGGTGCAGCATCTCGAAGGTGTCGCGCGCGCTGTGGCCAATGGCCAGCACGACATGGTTGCTGGCGATGGTTTCGCCATTGTCCAGCAACACGCCGCGCACCTGGCCGCCATCGCTGCCTGGCACGATGTCGAGATCGACCACTTTGCTGCTGAAGCGGTATTCGCCGCCCAGCTTTTCGATATTCGCGCGCATTTCTTCCACCATCTTGACCAGGCGGAAGGTGCCGATGTGCGGTTTGCTCACATACATGATTTCTTCGGGCGCGCCGGCCTTGACGAATTCCGTCAGCACCTTGCGGCCGTAGTGTTTGGGATCCTTGATCTGGCTGTACAGCTTGCCGTCCGAGAAAGTACCGGCGCCGCCTTCGCCGAACTGCACGTTCGACTCGGGGTTCAGTTCGCGCTTGCGCCAGAAGCCGAAGGTGTCGACCGTGCGCTCGCGCACCTGCTTGCCCCGTTCCAGGATGAGGGGGCGCAAGCCCATCTGTGCCAGGATCAGCGCCACGAACAGGCCGCACGGGCCCGTGCCGATGACGATGGGACGCGCTTCATTGGTGTGGCCGGCCAGCTGTTCGCCGCCGGCGACGAATTTATAGTCGGTGTCGGGCGCGGGCATCAGGTGGATATCGTGGCCCAGGCGCGCCAGCACGGCCGCTTCATTCTTGACGTCCACGTGCAGCGAGTAAATCAACACCACGGCACTGCGCTTGCGCGCGTCATAGCTGCGCTTGAAGACGGTAAAGCCGAGCAGCTCATCGGCGGCAATGCCGAGGCGGGCCAGGATGGCGGCCGGTAGGGCTGCATCGTCGTGTTCGAGGGGGAGTTTTACTTCGTTGAGTCGCAACATGGTGTGTATTTTCAAAAATTGCCGGGCTCCGTATCTAGCGGAGAGTGTGTGGTGCCGCGTGAGGGCATCAGGGCGCTATTTTACCCGCATGTCCAGCTGCGGGCCATCTGCAGGCTATCCGCGAGGTTGGCGGCGCCTTAGAAAAGAGGAGGCTGAAAAGAAAAAATCCGGCGGCCAATGCATGGCCGCCGGATTTTTTTGCTAACTAACTGTTATTTCTTGCCTGGCGATTAGAACGTGTAGCGGCCGCCCAGCGTGAAGT
>NZ_LNCE01000028.1:0-30258 GCF_001445815.1 Janthinobacterium sp. Ant5-2-1
CCGCCCTGCGCCGCCACTGTGGGCGAGCGGGTCGGGAAAACTTTCGAGAGCACTGCGACGTTCAGGCCGGCTTCAGCCAGCTGCAACGACGCGCGCATGCCGGAACCGCCGGCGCCAACGATGACCGCATCAAAGCGGCGGGTAGGAATTGCAGATTTATATGCTGCCACGATTACACACTCCAGAGTATCTGTACCGTCCAGCCGGCACAAGCGATCAACCACAGCATGGTGGCAATTTGCAGGGTCAGGCGGAGGCCAACGCTTTTCACGTAGTCCATCCAGATATTGCGTACGCCGACCCATGCGTGGTAGAACAAGGCAACAAACGTCACCAGGCTGATTAATTTGAACCATTGCTGTGCGAACAGACCTGCCCAGCCTTCATAGCTGAAGTTGCTGCCGGTCAGGAAGGCGATCAGCAGGATGGCGACGTAGGCCACCATGACGAGGGCGGTGACGCGTTGCGCCAGCCAGTCGCGCAAGCCGTAATGGGCGCCGACAACGAGGCGTTTCGGTCCGATGTTATTGTTTGCCATTAAAATACTCCAAACAGTTTCAAAGCGACCAGAGCGGTCAGTACCAGACTGATCACCAGAACGAACTTGGCCGTATTGCGCGCAGGTTCTTTCTCGGCGGCGACGTGCACGTCCATGAACAGGTGGCGGATACCGGCGCAGAAATGGTGCAGGAAGGCCCAGACCAGACCCAGGGTGATCAGCTTGACGAACCAGTGCGAGGCGATGCCCTGGAAGTAGGCGTAGGACATTTCGGAACGCAGACTCAGTTCCAGCATGTACAGGATGCCCGGCAGCAGGGCGAAAATGATGATGCCGCTGATGCGATGCAGGATCGAGACGATGGCGCCGATCGCCATGCGGTAGTTCGACAATTCGGTAACATGGATGTTACGGAATTGCGGCCGTTCTTTTTTTGGTACTTCTCTTACGGCTTCAGACATAACAAAAACCTCCCCTTTGAATTTCAACTAAATATTGAAGCCGCGATTTTCGCCGATTTTCGCAACCGATACCAATATCTATTGTTACATATAACCAAAATGGTTTTTTACTACAAAATACCGCGCTACTTTCCGTAGTTCACGTAATTTAATTACAGAATCGCCGGCAAAACACGGCCCGCCGGGGCGGGCCATGCTGTCGCTGCGCTTTCCGTTGTCTCCGTTGCCCGCCTCGCGGCAGGCATCTTGCAAGCGATGCACTTCAGCCTTGCTGCTTGTTCGGACGTCCAGGGACATCCCGCCGCTTCAGCTGAGTTCATTCTGATAATGATGGCGACTGGTCAGGTACAAGCCCCGGCGCAGTTCGACCGGCTTGTCGCCGTAGGTAAACGACACGCGCTCGGAACTGAGCAAGGGCGTGCCGAGATCGATATTCAACAGTTGCGCGGCGCCCGCGTCGGCGCACACGGCGCGGATCTGCTCGGACGCGCGTATCATGCGCGTGCCAAATTCCGTTTCGAACAGGCCGTACATGGGACCCTTGTACTCCACCAGGCGCTCGGCCGTCAGGCCTTTGAAGATCAGGCCGGGCAGCCACAGCTCCTCGACGATGGTCGGCACGCCGTCGAAATACTGCACGCGCTTGATGAAGATGACGGCATCGCCGGACTTCAGGTCCATCAGGCGCGCCACGTCGGCCGGCGCGCGCACGCGCTTGACTTCAATAAATTTGCTTTCGGGATAGTGCGGCACGCCTTCGTCCGGCACCAGGCGCAGGAAGCGGAAATGCGCGCGCGCCTCATGGTGGGTGGAAACGAAGGTGCCCTTGCCCTGGCGGCGCATGACGAGATTTTCGGCGGCCAGTTCATCGATGGCCTTGCGCACCGTACCCTGGCTGACCTTGAAGCGCCCTGCCAGCTCGACTTCGCTGGGAATCAGTTCGCCCGGCTTCCATTCGCCCGATTGCAGGCTCTGCGTGATGAGCGCCTTGATCTGCTGGTACAGGGGACTGAAGGTGGGCGATGCGGTCGCGGCAGGCGCGGGCACGGCCGCAGTGGCATTCACGCTGGCGACAGGGGCGGCGGCGGTGCTGGCTGCCGCGGCGACGGGCATGGCCGGGGTGCCCGCGGTCGGACTGACCGCCCCGCTTGCAGCAGTGGCATTGTTGGTCAGATTGGACGAGGCGGAATTCATAGTCCGACATTTCAACACAAATCACTGCCCGCGTCCAGTAAAACACACGCAGTTATCTGTCTTATATAAGACATAAGATATGATTGACAGATAGGGATCAGAGGCCTAAACTGCCCTCGATAAAACTTGTGAGCCCGCGTTTTATGTTGTCGGCCAGCCACTCTGGCCTCGTGCAGCACAAGCGTGACGGCAGCGTACACCAGCAATTCGGTGGCGCGGGCCGGTTTTGGTATCATTATAGTTTTTCCGGATAAGCGTAAGCCCAGCTTCAAGCCCGTTTTCTTTCCCATTTTTGGAGATTCATCATGGCTAAAACCCCAATGCGTGTTGCAGTGACCGGCGCCGCCGGCCAGATCGGCTACGCCCTGTTGTTCCGCATCGCCAATGGCGACATGCTCGGCAAAGACCAGCCTGTCATCTTGCAACTGCTTGAAATCCCGGACGAAAAAGCCCAGAAGGCGCTCAAGGGCGTGATGATGGAAATCGACGACTGCGCCTTCCCGCTGCTGACGGAAATGACCGCCCACTCCGATCCGCTGACCGCATTCAAGGACGTCGACGTGGCCGTACTGGTTGGCGCACGTCCGCGCGGCCCAGGCATGGAACGCAAGGACCTGCTGGAAGCGAACGCCCAGATCTTCACGGTGCAAGGCAAGGCGCTCGACGCCGTCGCTTCGCGCAACGTGAAAGTACTGGTGGTCGGCAACCCTGCCAACACCAACGCCTACATCGCCATGAAATCGGCGCCATCGCTGCCAGCGAAAAACTTCACCGCCATGCTGCGCCTGGACCACAACCGCGCGCTGTCGCAAGTCGCTGCCAAGACCGGCACCGCCGTGAAAGACATCGAGAAGCTGACCGTGTGGGGCAACCACTCGCCTACGATGTACGCTGACTACCGCTTCGCCACCGTCAACGGCAAAGCTGTCAAGGACCTGATCAACGACCAGGAATGGAACGCCAACGTGTTCCTGCCTACCGTCGGCAAGCGCGGCGCGGCCATCATCGAAGCGCGCGGCCTGTCGTCGGCAGCGTCGGCAGCGAACGCCGCCATCGACCACATCCATGACTGGATGCTGGGCACCGCCGGCAAGTGGACCACCATGGGCGTTCCTTCGGATGGCTCGTATGGCATTCCTGAAGGCACCGTGTTCGGCTTCCCGGTCACCACCGACAACGGTGAGTACACCATCGTTCAAGGTCTGGAAATCGATGCATTCTCGCAAGAGCGCATCAACCTGACCCTGAAAGAACTGACCGAAGAGCGCGAAGGCGTGAAACACCTGCTGGCCTAAGTCCAGTGTTGGCGGCGCGGCAATGCGCCGCCCGCCAAGAAGGCCGCTCCGCGAGATTCGCGGCGCGGCTGTTTTCTCAAGTAGTTTTTACCTGCAGAAATGCCTTAAGCATGCACCCTTCCGAGGTTTTATTCCAAGGCAAACGCCAGCCGCTGTTGCTCGCCGCTTGCGACCACTACGCCGGCTCTGAAAAGCTGATGCGTAAATCGATTGCTTTGCAACAAGAGCTTGGCCCCCTGTTCGACATCACGTTCGACTGCGAAGACGGCGCCAGCGCCGGCAATGAAGAAGCCCACGCCCTGATGATCGCCGGCCTGCTGGCCAGCGACGAGAACCAGTTCAACCGCATCGGCGTGCGCGTGCACGACGTCGACAGCCCGTTTTTCGTGCGCGACGTGGAAATCATCTGCAGCGCCGCGTCCCGCCTGGCCTACATCGCCGTGCCCAAGGTGGCCGGCGTGCAGGATGCCATGCTGGCCATCGACCTGATCAACCTGCACGCGCGCCGCGCCGGCCGCGACAACCTGCCCGTGCACATCCTGATCGAGACGCATGGCGCGCTGCGCGACGCCTACGCCATCGCCGCCCTGCCCCAGGTCGAATGCCTGTCCTTCGGCATCATGGATTTCGTTTCGGCCCACTACGGCGCCATTCCCGCCGCCGCCATGCGCACGCCGGGCCAGTTCACGCACCCGCTGGTGGTGCGCGCCAAACTGGAAGTGGCGGCCGCCTGCCACGCGCACGGCAAGGTGCCGTCGCATAACGTGACGACGGACGTGCGCGATTCGGCCGTGGTGGCCAACGACGCCCAGCGCGCGACAGCCGAGTTCGGCTACACGCGCATGTGGAGCATCCACCCGGACCAGATCAAGCCCATCATCAAGGCCTTCACGCCGCGCCTGTCCGAAGTCAACGAGGCCAGCAACATCCTCAATGAAGCGCTGCGCGCCAACTGGGGACCGATTGCGCAAAATGGCCGCTTGCACGACCGCGCCAGCTACCGATATTATTGGACCGTTTTGCAACGCGCCAAACTGGCGGGCCTCGGCCTGCCCGAGGCGGCCGCTGCATTACTTAACGCCCCCTCTTCCAGCACCACTGAAAACTGACAGGAATTACACGATGTCCCTCTCCAAATTAGCCATTGCCTGCAGCGTCGCGCTGGGCGCCATGACCCTCACGCTGGCGCCAGCCAGCTTCGCCGCCACGGCAGAGGCAAATCCCAAGGCCGTCAAGGCTGTCAAGGCCAAGCCAAAGGCCAAGACCAGCAAGGCCAAGGCAGCCGCCAAGGAAGCCCATCCGCTCGCCATGTCAGTCGCCGACAAGGAAGAATCGGACGAACCGGACACCGCCGGCTCGGCTTCCACCGATTTCAATTGCGAACTTGGTAATAAAATTACCATCTACACCAATGCTACTGACGACAAACACATCGCCCTGCGCTGGAAGAAGCGCCTGCACCGCCTGAGCCGCGTTGGCACCACCACCGGCGCCAACCGCTTCGAGAACCGTCTGTACGGTCTCGTGTGGATCGGCATCCCGGCCAAAGGCATGCTGCTCGATTCCAAGCAGGGCCGCCAGCTGGCCAATGAATGCAAGGATGCGGAGCAAGCCAAGCCGACGGCAGTGGTGGAAGCCGCGCCATCGCTGGGCGTGCTGCCGGCGACCGGCGGCTGATGTGCGTAGCAAGGGCCTCTTCGGGGGCTCAGTCATGTTTTGTAATTTGAATAATCAATAAATAGACGATACCCAACAAGGAGAGGTCATGTCCCGCAACACTCTGAACACGCTCAAGGACTTTAATATTTCGGATAGCAAGAAGGGCAAGCTGTACTCCCTGCCTGCGCTGGAAAAAAGCCTGGGCATCAATGTCTCCCGCCTGCCAGTGTCGATTCGTATCGTGCTCGAATCGGTATTGCGCAACTGCGACGGCAAAAAAGTCACCGAAGAACACGTCAAGCAATTGGCGAGCTGGGGCCCGACCGCCGAGCGCACCGACGAGATCCCGTTCGTAGTGGCGCGCGTCGTGCTGCAAGACTTCACCGGTGTTCCTCTGCTGGCCGACCTGGCGGCGATGCGCAACGTGGCCGCCAAGATGGGCATCAACGCCAAGAAGATCGAACCGCTGGTGCCGGTCGATCTGGTGGTCGACCACTCGGTCACCATCGATCACTACCGCGAAAAGAAAGCGCTGGACCTGAACATGAAACTGGAATTCTCGCGTAACAACGAGCGTTACCAGTTCATGAAATGGGGCATGCAGGCATTCGACACCTTCGGCGTCGTGCCACCAGGCTTCGGCATCGTCCACCAGGTCAACCTGGAATACCTGGCGCGCGGCGTGCACCACGCAGGCAAGAAAGCCGGCGACGTGTACTACCCTGACACCCTGGTCGGCACCGACTCGCACACCACCATGATCAACGGCATCGGCGTGGTCGGCTGGGGCGTGGGCGGCATCGAGGCGGAAGCGGGCATGCTGGGCCAACCGGTCTACTTCCTGACGCCGGACGTCATCGGCGTAAACCTGTCAGGCGCGCTGCGCGAAGGCTGCACCGCCACCGACCTGGTACTGACCATCACCGAATTGCTGCGCAAAGAAAAAGTCGTCGGCAAGTTCGTCGAATTCTTCGGCGAAGGCACGGAATCGCTGACCCTGACGGACCGCGCGACGATCGCCAACATGGCACCGGAATACGGCGCGACCATGGGCTTCTTCCCGGTCGACGAAGCGACCATCGATTACTTCAAGGGCACCGGCCGCAGCAAGGCTGAAATCGCCGCGTTCGAAGGCTACTTCAAGGCGCAAAACCTGTTCGGTGTGCCAAAAGCCGGCGAGATCGACTACACCCGCGTGGTGGAACTGGACCTGGCATCGGTCGCTCCGTCGCTGGCCGGCCCGAAACGCCCGCAAGACCGTATCGAAATCGGCAACGTCAAGGCGAACTTCGCCGAGCTGTTCGCCAAGCCAACCACGGAAAACGGCTTCAACAAGAATCCGGCCGACCTGGCTGCCGTGTACGAAACGACGAACGGCGTGAAAGTGTCGAACGGCGACGTACTGATCGCCGCGATCACCTCGTGCACCAACACCTCGAACCCGAGCGTGATGCTGGCTGCCGGCCTGCTGGCCAAGAAAGCCGTCGAAGCCGGCCTGAAAGTCGCTCCGCACATCAAGACTTCGCTCGCTCCTGGCTCGCGCGTCGTGACCGAGTACCTGACCGCCGCCGGCCTGCTGCCCTACCTGGAAAAACTGGGCTTCGGCGTGACCGCCTACGGCTGCACCACCTGTATCGGCAATGCGGGCGACCTGACGCCCGAGCTGAACGCAGCGATTGCCACGCATGACATCGTCGCGTCGGCCGTGCTGTCGGGCAACCGCAACTTCGAAGCGCGCATTCACCCGAACATCCGCTCGAACTTCCTCGCCTCGCCACCGCTGGTCGTCGCTTACGCCATCGCCGGCAACATGACGCGCGACCTGATGACGGAACCAGTCGGCAAGGGCAAGGGCGGCAAGGACGTCTACCTGGGCGACATCTGGCCGACCTCGGCTGAAGTCTCGGCCATGATGAAGTTCGCCATGAACGCCAAGGTGTTCAAGGACAACTACGCCGACGTCAAGGGCGCGCCAGGCAAGCTGTGGGAAAAAGTCACGACCGTCTCCGGTCAAGTCTACAACTGGCCGAAATCGACCTACATCGCGGAACCACCGTTCTTCGACAACTTCTCGATGACGCCAGCGGCAGTGGCCACCGGCATCGAAGGCGCGCGCGCACTGGGCGTGTTCGGCGACTCCATCACCACCGACCACAT
Source organism: Janthinobacterium sp. Ant5-2-1 (assembly GCF_001445815.1). NCBI lineage: Bacteria > Pseudomonadati > Pseudomonadota > Betaproteobacteria > Burkholderiales > Oxalobacteraceae > Janthinobacterium > Janthinobacterium sp. Ant5-2-1. The sequence goes on from NZ_LNCE01000028.1 coordinate 7,266, forward strand.
CTCGCCAGCCGGCTCGATCCAGGAAAACGGCCCTGCAGGCAAATGGCTGAAGGAAAACGGCGTCCTGAAAGCGGACTTCAACTCCTACGGCTCGCGTCGCGGCAACCATGAAATCATGATGCGCGGCACGTTCGCCAACGTACGTATCAAAAACCGCATGATCCCTGCCAAGGCGGACGGTTCGGCGGTCGAAGGCGGCATCACGATCCACCAGCCTTCCGGCGAAGAAATGTCGATCTACGACGCAGCGATGAAATATGTTGCTGAAGGCACGCCAACCATGGTCTTCGGCGGCGAAGAGTACGGTACGGGCTCGTCGCGCGACTGGGCGGCCAAAGGTACGCAATTGCTGGGCGTGAAAGCCGTGATCACCCGTTCGTTCGAGCGTATCCACCGCTCGAACCTGGTGGGCATGGGCGTGCTGCCGCTGCAATTCATTGGCGACGACAGCGTGCAAACCCTGGGCATCACCGGCAAGGAAACCTTCGACCTGAAAGGCCTCGAAGGCGAAATCAAGCCACAGCAACTGGCTACCCTGGTGATCCACCGCGCCGACGGCAGCAGCCAGGAAGTCAAAGTCCTGCTGCGCATCGATACGCCGATCGAAGTCGATTACTACAAGCATGGCGGTATTCTGCCATTCGTGCTGCGTCAACTGCTGGCCGAGTAATCAGCCCAGCTGTGACGTAAGCTCAAAGCGCCGGTTCCGACCGGCGCTTTTTTTTCGTCCCTGCATCCCGTTCCGACTTGAAATTTCGACTATTGGCATGATCTAAGGACAGCTTACGTATTGCGTGCGGCTGAATCCTCTACAATACGGTTATAAGGGTTTATCATTGTTTGACTGATCCATTTTTTTCACTTTCCGAGACTCTTATCCCGCTATGCGTCGTCCTTCCAAAGATTCATCCCATAAACTGACTGCCGACAGCCAGCGCCTGGTCACCTTTGCCCAGGCGATCGTACAGGCAGCCAGCCGTCTCGAAGAGCGGTCCTGGGAACACAGCCTGGATACGCAGCTCCAGAAATTACTCAAAACCGGCCACCAGGACACCATCGACAACACCCTGGGCAGCCTGTTCAAGGATGACTTGAACGCCTACGACGTGCTGATGGACTGCGTTGAAGCCGTCAGCGAATCGACCGTCATCACGCATGAAGACGTGCGCTACGACGCTCTGCTGGTCGCCGTGCCCATCCTCGCGTGGACGCGCTTTTCCATCGCTTCCGGTCCCATGGCCGGCGACGCGCACGGCGTGCTGTCGGCGCATTTCGCCGCCCACCTGCTGGCCGACGGCACGAAGATGGCCATGGCGCCAACGCTGTATTCGATCGACCAATTGCCACGCAGCCATGTCGAAACCTATGCCAAGACGCAGAAGCTGGCCCTGGCCGCGCTGAAAGGCACGGCCGTCAAGCCGTCAAGCAAAGAAGCGGAAACAGCGCCCTTCCTGGCCGACACGCGCTACCTGCTGGTGGCCGTGGTGGCCCCAAGCGGTGCGCCGCTGTTCCGCTGGCAGACGCCGGCCAGCCAGCTCGACTTCATCGCCGAGCGCAGCGCCGCCCTGGAACAATGGCGCACGCAGGCCACGCCGACGTTCGCCCGCCTGCTGCCCGGCTGCGGCCTGGAATTGCTGCTGCCGGAAGCGTATTACGTGGCCTGCCGCGAAGCGGACAAGCTCATACGTCCCGTCTCCGTGCGCGCCGCCGTGCACTACCTGACGCATACCTTGGCCATCGAGCCGTCGGAACTGCGCGCCGTCATCGCCGGCTTCGGCGAGGAAGCGGCCGACGGCCAGGTGGACGAGTACCGCATCGCCTTCACCCTGCGCCAGGCGCCGGACGTCATCTACGGCATCGTCTGGCCTTTGTACGGCCAGGAAGACGAGGATGGCACGCCGATCGAAGGCCTGATCCAGGTCGGCATCGCCGCGCTGGACAAGCAAAAGACGCCCGTCGATGAAATCATCGAGCACCTGAACGCCGCCGGCGTGACGCAGATCAAGCGCCACGCGGAACGTTTTGTCGGTGAATATTGCGACGATTGCGGCGCGCCCCTGTTTGCCGATCCTGTCGGCGAGCTGGCGCATGCGGAAATGCCGGAAGATACGCCGCAGGGCACAGAGCATTTCCATTGATGCTGTAAAGGCATTGTCGGATTACGCCGTACCGGCTAATCCGACCTACGCTGCCTTTATGGGCTGTAGGTCGGATTAGCGCGCAGCGCGTAATCCGACAACACCACCAGCACATGCAAAAAAGGCGGAACCTGGTTCCGCCTTTTCCATTGCAACGTCATTTACAACACAATCACCACTGCGAAAACGGGTGGCGGATCAGATTCGCGTTGTAGTAGCGCGCATCGCCCGACACTTCCGCGCCTATCCATTCCGGCTTGTCGAACGGTTGGTCTTCCGAGGCCAGTTCGATCTCGGCCACCACCAGGCCCGCATTGGCGCCGAGGAACTCGTCGACTTCCCACACCATGCCCGCGTGTTCGATGCGATGGCGAACCTTTTCGATCAGCGGCTGTTCGCACAGGCCGTCGAGCAGTTCGGCGGCGTCGGCCAGCGGAATCGGATACTCCCACTCGCCGCGCGTGGCACCCACGTTCGCGCCCTTGATGGTCAGCATCGCCTGTTCACCCTCGATGCGCACGCGCACCACGCGCTCGCGCGCGGACGACAGATAGCCCTGGCGCAGCAGCACCGCCTGCCCCAGGCCACGCCAGGCATCGCCGGCCAGCAGGAATTTACGCTCGATCTCGACGCCCATGATCAACGCCGTTCAATCGAGCGACAGCAGGATAGGCTGCAGCATGGCCGCGCCCAGTGCCGCGCTGCGCGCGCCGTTCCAGCCCACGGCTGGATCCGGCAAGTCGGCGTTTTCCTTGAACGGCATTTCCAGGGTCAGCGCCAGGCAGCCGAAGTGGTGGCCGATGTATTTCGACGCCAGAGTCAGCATGTCCGACTTGTACTTGCTGGCCGCATAGCCGAACTTGTCCTGGAAGTCGGGGCTGGCCTGCTTGTAGCGCTCGATGAAGGCCTTCTGGTGCGCCGCCTGCACCGGCGTGAAGTTTTCCAGCATTTCATTGCCGGCCACAAAGTTGTACGGCAGCGCCTCATCGCCGTGGATGTCGAAGAACATGTCGACGCCCGTTTCGTGGATCTTGTTTTTCACGCACAGCACTTCCGGGCTCGATTCCAGCGAAGGCGTCATCCATTCGCGGTTCAGGTTGGCGCCTGCCGCATTCGTGCGCAGGTTGCCGCGGATGGAGCCGTCCGGGTTCATGTTCGGCACGATGTGGAACACGGCGCGCTGCAGCAGTTTGCGCGCGATCGGGTTGGCGTCGTCAAGCAGCGAGTCGATCAGGCCTTCGACGAACCATTCGGCCATCGATTCGCCCGGATGCTGGCGCGCGATGACCCAGATCTTCTTTTCCGCCTGCGGATTGCCGATGGTGACCATGTTCATGTCGCGGCCATCGACCGTGCTGCCCAGGTCGGATACGCGCGCCAGCGGATGCTCGGCCACTTCGCCCAGCAGGCGCAAATGGCGTTCCCACGAGTACGGTTCGAAATAGGCGTAGTACACGCTGTCGAGTTCCGGCGTGTGCGAGATCGTCATGACCTGGCCGTCGAACGAGGTCGGCACGCGGAACCAGTTTTCGCTGTCGTAGCTGGCCACGGCCTGGTAGCCTTCATAGCCGGCCGGATAGGTGGCCTGGCCCGCGTTCAGGAAGCGCATCGTGCATGCCTGGCCGCGCGCGCCCTGCAGGCGGAAGTGGAACCACTGGTGGATGTCGGCGTGACTATCCTTGCGCAAGTTCAGGTCGATGGCGCCGGCACTGGTGGCGCTCACCACGTCGATGGCGCCCGAGTCGAAGTTCTGGCTGATTTTAATGGTCATGTAATGATCCCGTCCGAATGTAAGTGTTCCGGCGTTGCCTCGTGGGCAGCGCCGTTGCGCTAAAAAACGCAGTGTAAGCTATCCCGCTATTTTCCGCCCTTTGACCCCGTTCGCAAAGCCGGCCAAGTAATTTATGCACCATTCCGGGGCATCGATGGAAAAGTGCCGGGCAAAAGCGCGAAAAATCGGTCCACTGTCGCATCTACCGGACAAAAAACTGAATTGTAACAATGCCAGAAACATTGACGGCCCCTCGTCCCCCTATAATTCCTGCTTTCATAGAGTCGCCAGGAAAGAGTCGTGGACAAGAAGCTGACCAATATTCAGGAAAGAAAATTACGCGAGGCGCAGGCGCGGCGCGAGCACATCATCGACGTCGTCAAAGACCTCATCAAGAAAGGCGGCGCGCGCGCCGTTTCCATCCGCAAGGTGGCCGAGGCGGCCGGCTTTTCCACCACCGTCGTGTACGCCCTGTTCCGCGACAAGGCCACCTTGATCGCCCAGGCCATGGACAAGGACTTGCTGGAACTGGTGCGCGCCATGCGCACGGCCTGCGACACCAGCAGTGACCCGTGGGAACGCATCAGCCTCGTCGGCCGCGCCTACATCGAGTACGGCTTCCAGCATCCCGACGAGTATTCGCTGATTTTCATGGAACTGCGTCCGCACGCGGAAGTCGACGCCGTCGACGTCGAACACGGCAATATCGAGCAAGACCCGTATGCCTACGCGCTGCACCTGTTCGGCGAACTGGCGCAGGCGGGCCAGGTACGCCAGGACGAGCCGGCGCTGCACACGATGACGCAAATCTTCTGGCAGTCGCTGCACGGCCTCGTGTCGCTGCGCATCGTCATGGATGCGGGCGACCCATGGACGCCGCACCCGGAAATGAACGCGCATATCGACGACTTGCTCGCCGTCGTCACGGCAGGCATCCGCCTGCGCTTTGCGCCGGCGGCCTGACCCTTAATCTGGCGCAACATGCGCCAGGCGCAAAAAAGGCAGGCGCGGTGCCGCACCGCCCTGCCCTGTCTTGATGCTGGCGAAGCTTACTGCACTGCCAGCATGCTCTGCGTTTCCTGGTAGCGCGTATGCCACGACAGCGCCTGCTCTAGGATGTGCGGCGTGTGGCCGCCGCGCTGGCATGCCGCATCGTAATAGGCACGCAGTTGCGCCCGGTAATCGGGATGCGCGCAGCGCTCGATGATCAGCGGCGCCCGTTCACGCGGCGCCAGGCCGCGCAAATCCGCAAAACCCCACTCCGTCACCAGCACGTCGACATCATGCTCCGTATGGTCCACATGCGAGACCATCGGCACGACGCTGGAAATGCGTCCGCCCTTGGCCGCCGATTTCGACACGAACATCGACACTTGCCCATTGCGCGCGAAGTCGCCCGAGCCGCCGATGCCGTTCATCATGTGCGTGCCGCACACGTGCGTGGAATTGACGTTGCCGTAGATATCAAACTCGAGCGCCGTGTTCAGCGCAATGATGCCCAGGCGGCGCACGATCTCGGGATGATTGCTGATCTCTTGCGGGCGCAGCACGATCTTCGCGCGGTAATGGTCGATATTGTCCATCAGCTTTTGATGCACGGCGGCAGACAAGGTGATCGACGAGGCCGAGGCAAACGCCAGCTGGCCCGAATCGAGCAGCTCGATGGCGCTGTCCTGCAGCACTTCCGAATACATCGTCATGTTCTGGAAGGGCGAGCCGATCAGGCCATGCAGCACGGCGTTGGCGATGGTGCCGATGCCCGCCTGCAGCGGCAGCAATTCCGGTCCCATGCGCCCGGCCGCCACTTCGCCCTGCAGGAAGGCGATCACGTGGCCGGCGATTGCCTGCGTTTCCGCGTCGGGCGGCAAGGCGTTCGACGGGCTGTCGGGGCTATCCGTGATGACGATGGCGGCGATGCGGGCCGGGTCGATGGCGATGGCCGTGCTGCCCAGGCGCTGGTCCACGCGCGTGAGGGGAATCGGCTCGCGCCCCGGCAAGGTGTGCGGAATATAGATGTCGTGCAAGCCTTCCAGCGCCAGCGGCGTGGACAGGTTGATCTCGATGATCACCTGCGTGGCCTGCTGGGCAAAGGCGGCGGAGTTACCCACCGACATGGTCGGGATGATGGCGCCGGCCGCCGTGATGGCTGTTGCTTCGATGACGGCGATATCGACGGCGGCCAGGTTGCCCGAACGCAGCTGCTCGGCCGTTTCCGACAGATGCTGGTCGATGAACATGACTTCACCGTTGTTGATCTTGCCGCGCAAGACCGGGTCGACCTGGAACGGCATGCGGCGCGCCAGCACGCCCGCCTCGGCCATCAGGCCGTCGCTGCCATTGCCCAGCGAAGCGCCCGTGATCAGGGTCAGGCTCAAGGGGTCTTGCAGGGCGCGCTCGGCCAGCGCGCGCGGCAGGGCCTTGGCGTCGCCGGCACGGGTAAAACCGCTCATGCCGACACGCATGCCGTTGTGGAACAATTTGGCTGCCTCATCGGCACTCATGATTTTGCCGAGCAAGCCCGGGTGGCGGATACGGTCCTCGTACATCTGATGCTCCTGATCTTCTTCATATTCTCAAACTGGATGGCTGTCATACACCAGCCCCATAAGTGGAATCAGTATAAAATCGCGGCCACATGCATGGCATGAATTAATTTCGCCACATCCAGTCGATATTTTCATGCCTTGCCAACGCCGAGCACCCTCGTGGATATCCGTTCCCTGCGCTATTTCGTGGAAACCGTGCGCCTGTCGAGCTTTACGCAGGCGGCCGAATCGCTGCACCTGACCCAGTCGACCATCAGCAAGATGGTGCGCCAGCTGGAAGACGAGGTGGGCGCGCAGCTGCTGGTGCGCGACGGGCGCAAGCTGACCCTGACGGACACGGGCCGCATCGTCTACCAGCATGGCCAGGAAATGCTGGCAAACATGCGCCAGCTGACCCTGGAAGTGCGCGACACGCAAGCCTTGCAGCGCGGCAGCCTGACGGTCGGCATCCCGCCCATGATCAATGTGCTGTTTACGCCTGTATTAAAGGCCTTTCGCGCGCGCCACCCGAACATCAGCCTGACCCTGCAGGAAGACACGGGCCAGCAGATCGAACGCCAGGTGGCGGCCGGCGAGCTGGAAATCGGCATGACGGTGCTGCCGGCCGATCCGGAACTCGATCTGGTGGCCGTGGAAGTGGCCAGCTACCCGATCTGGGCCCTGGCCGAGCCGGGCACGTTTCAGAAAAACCGCACGACCCTGCCCTTCAAGGCGCTGGCCGGCTTGCCGCTGGTGTTATTGAAGGATGATTTCGCCCTCACGCGCAGCCTGCGCCAGCATTTCGTACAAGCGGGCTTTGCGCCGACGATCGCGGCCCAGAGCGGGCAATGGGACTGGCTGGTGGCGATGGCGTCGGCGGGCCTGGGCGTGGCCCTGCTGCCCGAGCCGTTCATCCACCGCCTGGCCGGCGAGCCGCTGGAGGCCGTGCGCATCGTCGAGCCGGAGGTGGCGTGGCAGGTGGCGCATATCTGGAGCGGGCGCTATCTGTCGCACGCGGCGCGCGCCTGGCTCGAGGTATGCCAGGACGTGCTGGGCACGCAGTTCGCGCACTGACGTAAAAAAGGGTGGCCGAGGCCACCCTTTTGCTTGATCACACCACCTTGCTTACTTGGCGCTGTCGTTGTACATGCTGGCGTACTTCCAGCCGAAGTACAGAATGAAGGTGTAGCACACGGCCGGCACGAGGAAGGACAGTTGCAGGTTGATGTGGTCGGCCAGGAAGCCCTGGATGAACGGCACGATGGCGCCGCCGACGATGGCCATGCAGAGGATGCCCGAACCTTGTCCCGTTTGCGCGCCCAGCTTGTTCAGGGCCATGCTGAAGATGGTCGGGAACATGATGGAGTTGAACAGGCCGACGGCGATCAAGGCCCACATGGCCGTGTGACCGCTAGAGAACACGGCGACGAGGATCAGCGCGATGACGACGGCGGCGTTGAAGGCCAGGGTCTTGCCCGGGCTGACATAGCGCATCACGGCGAAGCCAACGAAACGTCCCAGCATGGCGCCACCCCAGTAATAGCTGACGAAATAGGCGGCGTCCGCGTGACTGAGGCCAGCGATATGGCTCTCGCCCAAGAAGTTGATCAGGAAGCTGCCGATGCTGACTTCACCGCCCACGTACAGGAAGATGGCCAGCGCGCCCAGCACCAGGTGGCGGTGCGACCAGATCGAGACCTTGTGGCCATCGTGCGCCAGGGCGGCCGCATCGTCGGCATGCGAAATCTTCGGCAATTTTGCCAGCGCGAACAGCACGGCCAGGATCACCAGGGTAGCGGCCAGCACCAGGTACGGGCCCTGCACGGAGGCCGCTTCCTTGGCGCGGTAAGCCAGTTGCTCGGCCGCCGGCAGCAGGTCGAACTGCTGCACCGTCAGCACGGTGCCCGACAAGATCAGCATGCCGCCCAGCGCAGGCGCCACGGTGGTGCCCAGCGCATTGAACGCTTGCGTCAGGGTCAAGCGGCTCGACGCCGTCTGCGGGTCGCCCAGTTCCGTCACGTACGGGTTGGCCGCCACCTGCAGCACGGTGATGCCGGCCGCCAGGATGAAGAAGGACAACAGGAACAGCGCGTAGCTGCCGGTCGACGCCGGGTAGAACATGGCGCAGCCTGCGGCTGCGATCAGCAGGCCGGCGACGACGCCGCGCTGGTAGCCGATTTTCTTGATCAGCATGCCGGCGGGCAGCGAAACGATGGCGTAAGCGCCAAAGAAGCAGAACTGCACCAGCATCGCCTGTACATACGTCAGGGTGTAGATCGAGCGCAGATGGGGTATCAGCACATCATTGAGCGATGTCAGCAGTCCCCACATGAAAAACAGCACCGTGACAATGATCAGGGCGCCCGTATTGTTTTGCGTGCCGGCCTGTGCGGACGGTACGCCCTGGCCTTGCTTTACGTATTCCATACCTTCTCCATTTTTCAATTCCAAGTTGATCTTGCCAGGCATGGAAGCGTTTCCACCCGGGCAGCACCAGGACGCGCAAGCATCACGCAGATATCAGCGTGGGCCATGACTGCCATCAGTAAAACAGGGGCAGGCATGGCGCTACTTGCGCGCGGCAGGCGCACGGCCGACCGTTTCTCGCCAAAATGATGTCTTGTGGGCGCGGCACCCTGCGGGCTGCGTCTGAAAACAACATTCAGGACAAAACAGTCTTGTAGTAAAACTACGATACTGCGCCCGCATTATGCCTTAAAGCCCCGTATTGCGCAGCTTTCCCGCCTGTTATTCTAAAAATGAATAGCCGACATTTGAAATCAAAAGTAGCCTTATAACTTGGAATCGCTATACTTATATTGCAGTGCAGCACAACGCGGCACGCCACATAAGGAGTCTGCCATGTCTACCGCATTTACTTACCACACCACGCAAAACAGCAATATCGTCGCTACCCTGGTCCACGCCGCCAAACGCGTCGGCGCCTGGCTGAACCAAAGCAGCGACCGCCGCGAACGCGCCTACGAAGAAGCGTATCTGGCCGAATCGACCGACCGCTACGATCTGGAATACCGCATGCGCGAACTGGCCCGTGCCAACCCGCAGCCAAGCTGGATGAGCGGCCTGAGCCGTTAATATTGCCGCAGTCCCCAGTCGCTCACCGGCTGTTGCAACATCGATAGCGCCATCCTGCTCGCCTTGCGCTTGAGCACAGGATGGGCTATACAGGCGGGATGCACACGCCCATTACCATTCTCGCCATCGCCGGCAGCCTGCGCGCTGCCTCGCTGAACACCGCCCTGCTGCGCGCCATCGCCGGGCTTGCGCCACCGCCATTCGACATCCGCATCTATTCGGGACTCGGTGAGTTACCGCTGTTCAATCCCGACCTCGACGCCGACAGCCTGCTGGCCGTGACGGACTTGCGCGACGCCATCCTGGCGGCCGACGTGCTGATGCTGGCCAGCCCCGAATACGCGCACGGCGTGAGCGGCCCCATGAAAAACGCGCTGGACTGGATGGTGGGAAATGAGTCGTTCATCGACAAGCCGCTGGTGCTGCTGAACGCCTCGCCGCGCGCCACGCATGCACAGGCGGCCTTGCGCGAAACGGTGCGCACCATGTCGGCGCGCCTGATCGACGACGCCAGCATCAGCTTGCCCCTGCTGGGGTCGGGTCTCGATGCGGAAGGCATCGCCGCGGACCCGGCATTGCGCCGGGCCATCCTCGATATGTTGCAGTGCATCAGGTCATTTTCATGACCTGATGCACGTTTTACTATCAATTCATCTAGTTTTACTACGTACTTCTACGGACCGCTCAATGCGGGATCATGCCCGTGAACACGTACGCCTGCAGCATGGTGATAATGCCGATGATGACGGCAAACAACAGGCTGTGCTTCAAGGTGAAGCGGAACAGGTCCGATTCCTTGCCCACCAGGCCGGTCGCCGCGCAGGCGACGGCGATCGATTGGGGCGATATCATCTTCGCCGTCACGCCGCCCGTCGTATTGGCCGCCACCATCAAGGTGTCGGACACGCCGATCTGGTGCGCCGTCGTGTTTTGCAGGGAGCAGAACAAGGCGTTCGACGAGGTGTCGGAACCCGTCAGGAAGACGCCCAGCCAGCCCAGGAACGGCGAGAAGAACGGGAAGGCGGCGCCGCTGCCGGCCAGCAGCAGGGCCAGGGTGGACGACATGCCCGAGTAATTGGCAACGAAGGCAAACGCCAGCACCAGGCCGATCGATAGCACGGGACGGCGCAACTCCACGATCGTTTCCACAAACGCCTTCCAACCCTCGCGCGGCTTCATGCGCAGCATCAGCATCGACAGCACGGCCGTCAGCAAAATCGCCGTGCCCACGGCCGACAGCAGATCGAGCTTGAACACGGCGTCATACGCCTTCGGCTCCGCCACGATGGGCATCGTCTTCATCACCAGTTTATCGAGGTAAGGCACGTGGATCTTGATGACCAGCCCAGCCAAGGCGCCGCCAGCGGCAAACAGCGCCTTGAAGCCGGGCAGGCTCCACACGGTGACGATGGCCGTCAACAGGCCGAACGGCGCCCAGGCGCGCATGGTCTGCGCCATCGTGTAGGGCGAGGCGGCGCGGTTGCCACCGCCGCGCAGGGCCGCAGCACCGCCTGCACCGCCAAAGCCGGACAGCGCAGCCGCGCCGCCGCCGACGGCATGCGCCACTTTCGCATTCTTCGGCTGCCACACTTTCAGAAACAGGGTCAGCGACACCAGGCTGACGAGGGCCGAGGTGATGTCCGGCAGTTCAGGGCCGATATGATTCGACGTGAAGTACTGGGTGACGGCAAAGCTCAAACCCGTCACCAGCGCGGCCGGCCACACTTCGCGCACGCCGCGGAATCCATCCATCATGAAGACCAGCCAGAACGGCACCAGCAGCGACAGCAGCGGCAACTGGCGGCCCGCCATGGCGCCGATCAGGAAGGGGTCGATGCCCGTCACCTGACCCGCCACGATGATGGGGATGCCCATGGCGCCGAAGGCCACGGGCGCCGTGTTGGCGATCAGGCACAGGCCCGCCGCGTACAGCGGGTTGAAGCCCAGGCCCACCAGCAAGGCCGACGTGATCGCCACGGGCGCGCCGAAACCGGCCGCCCCTTCCAGGAAGGCGCCGAAGGCAAAGCCGATCAAGAGCACCTGCAGGCGCTGGTCGTCCGTGACCGACAGCACGGAGGCGCGGATGATGTCGATCTGCCCCGTTTTCACGACGATCTTGTACAGGAAGACGGCCGTGACGATGATCCAGGCGATGGGCCACAAGCCGTACGCAAAACCGTAACCGGCCGCAGCCAGCGCCTGCGGCACGGGCATGCCATACGCAAAAATCGCCACGGCCAGCGCCAGCGCCAGGGTGACGGCGGCCGCCACGTGTCCCTTGATGCGCAGTGCCGCCAGGGCGATGAAGAAGAAAATGATGGGAATGGCTGCCGCCAGCGACGACAGCCACAAGCTGCCGAGCGGTGTATAAAGTTGGGTCCAGGTTTGCATGTCGGGTCTCCTCCGGTGGATGCGGGTTGATTGAAAAACGGCTTTGCTGTATTTTTTATGGCGTATTTTTCCGTGGGGGGGGGCCGGCGCTACTCTTCCTGGCCCCGCGCGTTCAGCAGGTCGGCCAGGCTGCGCGGCGCCGGCGTCAAGGGCTTGCGGTGCTGCGTCCAGCCCAGCTGCGCGCGCGGCGTCAGCATGCGCAGTCGCGTGGCAGCCCAGCGGAACAGCCGGTAGCTGGCGGGGCGCGCGAAGGCGCCGCTCCAGAAGCGCCAGATCAGGCTTTCGCCGCGGCTGAACTTGGCGCCCTGCCCGCGCAGCGGATGGCTGACTTCCTCGTTCGGATTACGGTTGGCCTCCGTGCGCAGGCGCACCAGCAACTGCGGAATCGGGATGCGCACGGGGCACACTTCGCCACAGGCGCCGCACAGGCTCGACGCGGTGGCCAGGTCCGCCGTCGCATCGAGCCCCAGCAAGTGGGGCGAAATGATCTTGCCGATCGGCCCCGGATACGTGGTGCCGTAGGCGTGGCCGCCGATGCGCGTGTAGACGGGACAGTGATTCATGCAGGCGCCGCAGCGTATGCATTGCAGGGTGGCGCGCAGCTGCTCGTCGGCGTAGGCCTGGCTGCGGCCGTTGTCGAGCAAGACCAGGTGCACTTCGCGCGGCCCGTCCTTTTCACCGGCGCGGCGCGGGCCGGAAATCAGGTTGAAATACGTGGTGATGGCCTGTCCAGTGGCCGAACGCGTCAGGAGGCTGGCCAGCGGCACGATGTGTTCGAGCTTGGCCACGACCTTTTCCATGCCCATGATGGCGATGTGCACGTCCGGCACGGACGTCGTCAAGCGGCCATTGCCCTCGTTTTCCACCAGCCACAGAGTGCCCGTGTCGGCCGCCGCGAAGTTCACGCCCGACAGGCCGATGTCCGCCTCGACGAAGGCCTGGCGCAGGGCGCGCCGCCCCGTCTGGATCAGGCTATCGACGTCTTCCGTGTAGGGCGCATCGGGAATATGCTCGGCAAACAGGCCGGCGATGTCCGCCTTCGTCTTGTGAATGGCCGGCATGACGATGTGCGACGGCTTTTCGCCGGCCAGCTGCACGATGTACTCGCCCATGTCCGATTCCAGGCACGTCATGCCGCGCGCTTCCAGATAGTGATTGAGCTCGACTTCCTCGCTGGCCATCGACTTGCCCTTGATGAAGCGTGTCGCCCGGTTCCTTTCGGCGATGGCGTGGATGATGGCGTTGGCCTGCTCGCCATCCTCGGCCCAGTACACCTGCACGCCGGCCGCCGTCAGCTTGTCTTCGAGCTGCACCAGCAAATCGGGCAGGCGCGCCAGCGCGTGCCGGCGCACGGCTTCGCCGATGTCGCGCAGGCGTTCCAGCTCGTCGCCGTCGGGGAATTGCGTCTTGCGCTTGTCCTGTAAAAAATCCATGGCGCCGCGAAAGCTCTGGCGCAGTTTCGGGTCGTCCAGCGCAGCGCGGGCGCGCGCATGGAAGTCGGCCGGCTTGACGAATTGCAGGGGCTTGGCGTTCATGGCTGGCCTCCTTCATGGGCGGAAAAATCATCGATGATCAGCACCCACAGCCAGCGCGGGCCGTGCGCGCCATAGGCCAGCGTCTGCTGGATATCCGAGGTTTTCGAGGGGCCGGACACCAGCACCAGGTTCGATGGCATGCCGTCCATCCAACGCTCGGCGCGCGCCGCCGCATGCAAGTCCACGTGCAGGGTGCTCGCATGCACGAGGCAGACATGCAGCGGCGGCGCCAGGGACACCGTGCGCGGCGTGGCCGCATCGGGTGCGATGACGAGCGTGCCCGTGGCAGCGATGCCGGAACGGGCGACGGTCAACCCCGCATCGACGGTGTCGAACAGTTCACTTTTCCACTGCGCCAGCGGACGCGCGAAAGACAGCGTCTCCACCTCGGCCGGCAAGGCGGCGCGCAAGGCCCTCCCTTCGGCGCTGCCGGTATCGAGCAGCAAACGGCGCACGCCGTGTTCACCGAGGCGCTGCGCCAGCAAGGCGGGCCAGGTGTCCGCGCCGACGCAATCGACTTGCGCATGCGAGGCGAGCAAGGCCGCCTGCATGGCATCAATGCGCTGGCGCGGCGACAGCGGACATGCTGCGCGGCGTGCCAGGTAATGCCGGTCGATGGCCATATCGATGATCTCCACCGCTTCGGGCGCGGCAGGGGCTGCGGCGCGCAGGCGTCCCAGCATGCGTTCGCGGGCGGTCAATGACGTACTCATGGCGCGCCTCCCGTGCGGCGCCACAAAAAGCTGGCCAGGTGTTCGACGGGCAGCGGTGCGCCCTGGTGCTGCGCGGCGTGGCCGATATTGAGCAGGCAACCGCAGTCGGCCGAGACAAGCCGGTCGCAGCCCGTGACGCAGGCCGAGGCGATCTTGTCGCTGACCATGGCGCCGGAAATATCGGGATGCTTCAATGAAAACGTGCCGCCGAAGCCGCAGCATTCCGATTCGCGCTGGTGTTCGATACGGGTCACGCCGGGCAAGGCGTCGACCAGGGCCACGCCGTGCAGACGCGTGCCCATTTCACGGCGCGCGCCGCACGAGGTATGCAACACCACGTTTTCATCGGCCTGCCCTGCGGCAGCCATGCTGGTCAGGTCGAGCTGCAGCACGCAGACAAGAAATTCGCTCAGTTCATACACGCGCTCGGCCAGCTCCAAGGCCTTGGGGCCGGCCACCGGGTCGTCCTGGAACAACTGCGGCCAGTGGTGGCGCATCATGCCGGCGCAGGAACCGGAAGGCACGATCACGGGCCACGGCTGTGCAAACAGGTCGAGCTGGGCGCGGGCCACGGCGCGGGCCTGTTCCGGATTGCCGCTGCTGTAGGCTGGCTGGCCGCAGCAGCTCTGGCCGCGCGGATAATGCACCAGCAAGCCCTCCCGCTCCAGCAGGCGTACGGCATCGAGTCCCGCCTGCGGCACGAACAGGTCGACCAGGCAAGTGGCGAACAGGTACACCTGGAGCGGTGCGAACGGATAGCGGCGCGGCTGGCGCGGGTCTGGCTGCATGAGTGTGTCTCCCCGGCGCTCTGTATGTTGCTGCGGCGCCGCTGTGTGTTGTTAAGAATGACCGGTTCACGCATAATTCCAGCTTCCGCAAGCCACTTCAAATTGCTCGGACCACTTTAAAACAACACCGGAAGACATCGATGGCGACAGGCATGCAAACGCGGGGCAGGGTCGAAATGGTGATGCGCAGGCTGGAAACGGCCTTGCTGGACGGCAGCTTGCCGGCGGGCGCGCAGCTGCCGGCCGAACGCCTGCTGGCACAGCAATATGCGGTCTCGCGCAACACCGTGCGCGAAGCCGTGCAGCGGCTGGCGGCGCGGGGCCTGGTGCGCAGCCGGCGCGGCGCCGGCGTGTTCGTGACCGATCAATTGCGCACCGGCATGGCGTCGCCTTGGAGCCAGCTGGTGGCCGACCACCCCGCCCTGCGCGACGACATCCTGGAATTTCGCCGCGTGCTGGAAGGAGCGACGGCCTACTTTGCGGCGCAGCGGGCCAGCGGGGACGAGCGCGCGCAGATCATGGCCCTGCTGGCCGAGCTGGAACAGGCGCGTGCCAGCGACGACAAGCATGGCGAGGCGCAGGCCGATGCGCGGCTGCATGAAGTCATCGCGCAGGCGTCGCACAACACCATGTTTTTGCACCTGCACACCAGCATCATCGGCATGCTGCGCGAACACATCACCATCAATGGCACGGGCTTGCGCCAGCAGGACGACGCCACCTCGCTGCACCTGCTGTCGCAGCACCGCACCTTGTGCGTAGCGATCTGCGCCAGCCAGCCCGAGGAAGCGCGCACGGCCATGCAAAGCCACATCGATTTCGTGCGCACGCGCGTCACCAGCGATGACGATTGAGGCCACTGGTAGGACCAGTGCCTGCGCACAGGGGCCGCAAAAACTGCTAACATCGCGCGCCGCCCACTGATCCATCCTGCCATGACCGTCCTCGTCCACACCCATCCGCTGGTGCGCCAGCTGGAAAACGACTTGCTGCCCCTGTTCCGCGCCGCCCTGCCCGCACTCTCGGTCGCCGCGCCACGGGCGCTTGCCTCGGTCTTCGCCTTTTCCAGCGGCACGGCCAGCGCCTTCCAGGATTATCATTTCGGCATTTCCTGCCTGCTCGACGATGTACCCGACGATGCCCCGGAAGAAGTCGCCCTGCTGGTCAGCGTCACGGGCCTCGAGTCGGGCGCCCGGCTCAGCGCTCAGGTCGTCTGGGGCCAGCCATCGGGCCGGGTGGAAATGCAGGCCGATCTGGATGCTGGCGACCTGCAAGCCTTGCATGCCGCCCTGCCCGCCTTGCTGGCAGGCTTGCAGCAGGCAGCCAGCCGTGGCAGGCCAGCAAGATGACAGGCGCATGAAAAAGTGCCAGGAAACAACAACTTACGCTTTCCGCAGCGCAACTTTATTGACTTCCACTAGCCCCAGCCCCTATCCTTTCGGTTACGTTTGGTGAGAATGTGTGCCTGTTCATGCGGGCATGCAGACAAGCCGCCTTGCCTTCACAAAAGTCCATTCCGCATTTTTATTGCAACCATCAGGGCAACGCGCCTGGACGGCCGCTGCCAGCAAATACGGAGCTGACTGTCATGCCATCGCACCACCATTTTCCTGCCACATCCTTGCTCGGCTGCCTACTCCTGCTGGCCGCCCTGCCCGTGCAGGCGCAGAGCACGGACAGCCCCGCCGCCACCTTCAGCGCCAATGCCAGTCTCACCTCGCAATACATTTCGCGCGGCTTTCGCCAGACCTGGGGCAAGCCGGCGCTGCAGGCGGGGGCCGATTACGCGCACCCGAGCGGCTGGTCGCTGGGCACCTGGGCTTCCACCGTCAGCGACCGCTATATCGAGGATGCGACCGTCGAATGGGACTTGTACGGCGGCTACAGCGGCACGGTAGGCGAACTGGGCTACAGCGTGCTGGCCTACTATTACAAATATCCGGGTGCCGTCTACCGCGCCACGGGCGTGAAGTACGACTATGGCGAACTGTCGCTGGGCCTCAGCTACAAGATGCTGTACGCCAAGTACAACCGCACGGTCACGCCGGATTTCTTCGGCATCAGCAATGCGCGCGGCACGGGCTACCTGGACGTGGGTGCGAATGTCGACCTGGGCAATGCCTGGACCTTGAACCTGCACGCCGGCAATGGCCGGGTGGCGGGTACGGGCAACGCCATGTGGAACTGGCGCGACGCCAAGATCGGTGTCACCCGGACCTTCGACGGCGGCTGGAGCGCCAGCGCCGCACTCACGCGCGCCTGGGGCGCCACCGATGCCTACGACCATTACACCCTCGGCATCCCGAATGCGGCCGGCCAGTTCGACACGTCGAACCCCGCCGCGACCACCTTCGTGCTGGCCATCAGCAAGACGTTCTAGGCGCGCCATCCGCGACGCCCATGACATCAATACCCCTCCCCATCAAGGAACAGCATCATGCAACTCTCACTGAACAGTAAAATCTGCGTCGCCGCCACCGCGCTCGCCGTCCTCAGCCTCGGCGTCACGGCGGCGGTGATCGGCTACAAGAGCAGCGCCAGCGCCGAAGCGGCCGCGCTGGACCTGGCGCGCACGTCGGCGCGCGAAGTGGCCGGTGCGCTGCAGGCGCGCATCGCCAGCAATCTGTCCAGCGTGTCCAGCCTGGCCGGCGCCATGCGCGGCACCAAGAGCGCCAGCCTGCCCCTGCAGCGCGAACAGATCAACGAACTGACCAAGGCAACATTGACCAGTTCCGAAGACTTGCTGGGCTCGGCGGTGACGTGGGAGCCGAACGCACTCGACGGCAAGGATGCGGATTTCGCCAACCAGAAACCGTACTACGACGCCAGCGGCCGCTTCATGCCCTACTGGACGCGGGGCGCCGGCGGCAAGCTGCAAGTCGAACCCATCGTCTTCGACCCGAAACCGGGCGCCAACGACTGGTATGACGTGCCCAAGCGCACCGGCAAGACTTACTTTACGGAACCGTACATTTATCCCGTCGACGGCAAGAATGTCCTGATGGCCTCGCTGGTGGCGCCCATCATGATCGACGGCAGTTTCAAGGGCGTGGCCAGCGCCGACTTCATGCTCACGCGCCTGGCGAAAATCCTCGCCGACCTGAAAGTGATCGAGGGCGGCAAGCTGGCCCTGATCTCGAACGGCGGCCTGTACGCGAGCCACCCCGTGCCTGATCGTCTCGGCAAGAAAGCCGACGACATGCCGGCCGCCGGCCTGGAAAAGGTACGCCAGGGCCAGTCGTATGAATACGAGGACGACAAGGGCTACATCCATTTGCTGCAGCCGCTGCAGATCCACCCCGATATCGCGCCATGGAGCGTGGAACTGAATTTCCCGAAAAGCGTGGCCACGGCCTCGGCGCGCGACCTGATGATCTATACCCTGATCGTCGCCCTGCTGTGCGCGGCGGCCACGGCCGGCATTCTGATTCTCGTCGTCAACCAGCTGACGCGCCCCCTGCGTACCCTGGGCCGCACCATGACGGACCTGTCGAGCGGCGACGCCGACTTGCGCGTCAAGCTGGAAGTCAAGGGCACCGACGAGCTGGCCGTGATCGGCAAAGGTTTCAACGCCTTCGTGGAAAAAATCCACGCCGTGCTGCTGCAAGTGCAGGCCAGCGCGGACAACGTGGCACGCGCCAGTGCGGAAATTGCGCAGGGCAATAACGACCTGTCGGCCCGCACGGAGCAGCAGGCCAGTTCGCTGGAAGAAACGGCCGCCTCGGTGGAAGAGCTGACGGGCACCGTCAAGGAAAACGCCGACCATGCGCGCCAGGCCAATCAACTGGCCGCCTCCGCCTCCAGCGTGGCGCAAAAGAGCGGCGAAGTGGTCGGCAAGGTGATCGAAACCATGACGTCGATTAACGACTCGTCGAACAAGATCGTCGACATTATTTCGGTCATCGACGGCATCGCCTTCCAGACGAATATCCTGGCCCTGAACGCGGCCGTGGAAGCGGCACGCGCGGGTGAACAGGGGCGCGGTTTCGCCGTCGTCGCCACGGAAGTGCGCAACCTGGCGCAGCGCTCGGCGGCGGCGGCCAAGGAAATCAAGCTGCTGATCGACGACTCCGTCGGCAAGGTGGCGGCCGGCAGCAAGCTCGTCGACGAAGCGGGCGCCACCATGGAACAGGTAGTCGACAGCGTGCGCAAGGTCACCGCCATCATGGCCGACATCAGCGTCGCCACCAACGAGCAAAGCGACGGCATCGCCCAGGTCAACCAGGCGCTGGCGCAGATGGATGGCGTGACGCAGCAAAACGCGGCCCTGGTCGAGGAAGCGGCGGCTGCCGCCGAAAGCCTGCAAGACCAGGCCAGCCACCTGGCCGAGGTGGTCAGCGTATTCAAGCTGGGCGCACAACAACAAACGACGCCGCAGGCAATGCCGGTGGTGACCAAAGTGGTGGCGCCACCAGCCAAGCGCCTCGCCCCGGCCAAGCCGGCGCTCGCGGCAAGAGCGCCAGCCAAGGCGCCGGCCGGCGATGACTGGGAAGAGTTTTAAGCCTGTCTTGCCAGGCGGCTGCGAGTGCCCTTGATCTATATCAAGTCACGAATACATTCGGTGAGAATTGCCCCTGATCCATCCTTTTATACTGTTGCCGCGTCTACGGCACGCATGCTTGCCGGAATAAAAGGATGGAGCATGAAAAAATTTGTGGCAGTATTCCTGACATCAAGCGCCGCACTGCTGGCCGGCTGCGGTGGTGGCGGCGGCGGCAGTGATGCAGGCAATTCCAATGCCGGCTCGACGCTGGCACCCTACGTCGGTACCTGGCAAACGCCGTGCGACGAACATGAACGCCAGACCATGGTGGTCGCCGCCAAGGCCGATGGCAGCGGCGCGATGGAACTGACCTCCACGATCGACACCTATCTCAAGACCGGCTGCAGCGGCACCTTGCTGGGCACGGAAACCATGACCGCAAAGATGAGCGCGACACCGGATGGCGTGGCCGACGTCCTCGTCAAACTGACGGAAAATGGGGCAGCCACCAACGTGCGCATCGACAAGCTGAATCTGTCCATGCCCGCCTATACCTTCAACGTCACGGGACCTGGCGTGCAATACGTGAAGAAAGATGGCAAACAGCAATGGTGCATCGAGTATGAAGGCGGCTCCACCTGCCTGCTCGACGAAGGCATGCGCCCGGCGCAAACCATCAAAGGCGGCATCTTCTTGCGCGACAACAATCTCTACACCTTCTCGCATAACGGCAGCAGCTATGTGCCCGACATGCTGTACGTAAAAAAATAGGCGCGTGACTTGCTGCGGGGGCCATGGCCCTGCAGCGTCAAGGCCTCGATACCGCTGGCAAGGCTAGGTGTAGAATCGGACAGACATTGCAAAAGCAGAAAGCTATCCTGTTAAAAAAAGGAGCTTGCCATGTCGACCAACGCTTTCTCCCTGCCGTCCGACGCCGCGCTGGCCGCCCTGTTGCAGCCGCAGGACAGCGCCTTCACCCCCATCGACGGCTTGCGGCGCCTGCGCGACGCGGGGCTGGACCAGCTACCCCTGCCCGGCCACGGCGCCACCCTGCGGCGCTGGCAAATGCTGGCCGCCATCGCCGCCATCGACCTGTCCCTGCTCAAGCTGTATGAAAGCCATACCGATGCGCTGGCCATCCTGGCGGAACTCGACGGCTCCTGCATGCCGGCCGGCGGCAGCTGGGGCGTCTGGTGCGCGGACCTGCCCGACGCGCGCTTACGCTTGCGGCAGATGGCAGATGGCCGCCATGTGCTCGACGGGCGCAAGGCCTGGTGTTCCGGCGCGCATGGCCTCAGCCATGCCTTGATCAGCTGCCGGAGCGACGATCACCAGGCTTGCCTGGCCTGCGTGGCGCTGTCGCAGCCTGGCGTGCACGTCACGGACGAAGGCTGGCAAGCCGTCGGCATGCGCGCCTGCGCCAGCGTCGATGTGACTTTTTCCGCCGCGCGCGCCTTTCCCGTTGGCGCGCCGGGCGCCTATCTGAACCGCCCCGGCTACTGGCATGGCAGCGCCGGCATCGCGGCCGCCTGGTATGGCGCCGCCTGCGCCATCGCCAGCCATCTGCATGCGCGCGCGCAGCACGCCGCCCCCGATCCCGTGCGCCTGGCGCAACTGGGCCAGATCGACTGCGCCCTGCGCGCCACCGGCGCCCTGCTGCGCGAAGGCGCCGCCGAGATCGACGCGCACCCGCAAAGCGATGCCATGGCACTGGCGCTGCGCCTGCGCCTGGCCGTAGAGGACGCGGCGACCCTGGTGCTGCACCTGACCACGCGCGCCTTGGGCGCCGGCCCCCTGTGCCGCGATGCCCATTTCGCGCGCCTGGCGGCAGACCTGCCCGTGTTCCTGCGCCAGAGCCATGCGGAACGCGACCAGGCCGTGCTGGGCGGCATCGTCGCCGGCGCGGAAGCACATCCGTGGATGCTGTAACGGCGCACGGGCAAAAAAAATCGCCGGACCGGATGGACTCCGGGCCGGCGATCAGGACTGGCCTGACTACGTGATTACCTGAGCGGCATGGCGATGCCGAACATCACCGACTGGGTACGTCCGCTATCGATATTCAAATTGCTGTTGTAGTCCAGGGTGATCGTCATGCCATTCGACAGCAACAGTTTCACGCCCAGGCCCGCCGCCCAGTTGCCCGTCTGTTGCGGCACCGTGCGGATCACGTACACGGGGCCGTCGGCCACCAGGTCGGCATACGCCAGGCGCGCATCATCGGCGCCCTGGAACTGGTGCCGGTACTCGAGCCGCGCGCGCGGGAACCACGTGCCCAGGCCACCCACATAGATGCCTTCGGCCCGCACGCCGAGCGCGCCGATGCGCGAGCGCACGGTCTGCTTGAAGTAGCTCAGGGCGTTGATGCCCGCCGCCTTCTCCGTGTACGGATCGAGTTTGGCCGACATCAGTTCCACGCGGCCGTACGGCGACCACATCCAGGTGTCATGACGCATCTCGACACCGCCCACCAGCGCGCCGAACACCTGCTTGCCGTCGCGCTCGCCGGTGGCGAAACCGCTGCCATCGGCGAGGTAGCGCGACGCGTCGTACTGCAAGGTGCCGTAGCCAAGCACACCGTCGAGGAAGACGCCCTTGCTCGGACGCAGGCTGCCATACACGGCCGCCACGGCGCTGTCGGCCGTGCTGCGGCTGCCGTTCTGGCCCACGTCGCTGCGGTCATGGCTGAAGCCGGCGCCCACGCCCAGGGTGGCCAGGTCGCTGAGGCGGTAATCGCCCCCCACGCTCACGCCGTTGGTGCGGAAACGGAAGCCCGTGTCGCGGCCGTTCACATAGTGCTGGCCAAAGTCCACCGCGCCGCCGAGCCACAGAGCCAGCGCCTGCTTCTGCGTGTCCGGCTTTTGCGGCATGTCCGGCAAGCCGCTGGTGGCGCCGCTGACATCGACCTGTTGCCGTTCATCGCTGCTGAAACCAGCGCCTGGCTGGCGCAAGGCCGCCTTGCGCATGAACGGTTTGACGGCCGTACCGAACACGCGGTCCGCTTCGTCCGCCTGCCAGCGCGCCAGCGCCGCCGTCGGGTTGCCGCTGTCGTTCGGCGGCGTCAGGCTCAGGCCAAAGCTGGAACGTCCCCAGCCATCGCCATGCAGGCTTTCCAGGCGCTGCGTGAAGTTCGACAGCTGTGCGCTGGCGAAACGCCGCGCCGCATCCGCTTGCGCCGCCTGCAGGCCGATCACTTCCGGATCGACCGACGGATCGCGCCGCGCCGTCACCGTCACGTTGACGACACCCGGCTTCGAGGTGGCATACGCATTGCTCAGGGTGTAGCTGACCACCGCCGCGCCGGCGAACTTGCCCGAGGCCGCAAAGCTCAGCTGGTACGACGGCTTGCCGGCCGTGCCCACGTCGCGCACCACCACCTTGCCCGCTTCCGCCGGCGCCACGCTCAGGATATTCGCCGCCGTGAACGGGCCACCCGTGGCGCCCGCCGTCAGGTCCACATTGACCGTCAGGCCAGCCACCACCGTGACGCTCTGGCTGAGCACTTGCGGCATCGGATTGACGGTAATCGTCGAGGTCACCGGCGCCGAGGTGC